>JAZNWM010000297.1:0-2852 GCA_045593345.1 Eubacteriales bacterium | reverse complement strand
GGCGTTATCCTGGTTGATAACACAAGCTCTATCTATGTTTACGACGGCGACCTTGCAGGTCAGGTCGAGATCGGCAACACCGTTGAGATCGCGGCAGAAAAAACCTACTGGATCCTTGACAGCGAGACCACCAATGCAGGTAAGTTCGGATACGAGGGTGCCTGCCAGCTGGATGGCGTTGTCCTGCTGAGCAACGACAAGGGCAACACCGCCTTCGACAAGAGCTGGATCACCGAGACCACCGTCAAGGAGATTATGGATACTCCCGTCAGCGAGAATATCACCAACAAGATCTTCAAGGTAAACGCTCTCGTTAAGAAGGCTCCCGGCCAGGGCTTCGTAAACTACTACATCGACGATATCGACGGCATCACCGGCTCTTACGTTTACACCCAGTGCAACGGTAGCGACTTTGGCTGGCTTGACCAGTTCGACAACAAGATCTGCACCGTTTATTTAGTTGCTAATAATGCGAAGTCCGGCACCAGCGGATGCGTATGGCGTTTCCTTCCCATTCTTGTTTCTGATGACGGTTACGTATTTGATACTACCAAGGCGGGAGAGTATGCAGTTAAGTATCACGGTGTAACCCAGTTTATTCCTTCCTACACCGGCGACCCCGCAATTGAGCTTCTGACAAGCGTATCCTCCGAGCTTCTTGGCTTTGAGGGTGCCGTGCTTTCCTACTCCTCCTCCAACGAGGAAGTAGTTTACTTCTCCACCGATGCAAACGGTGCTATCACCTTCCATTGCGGCAAGGCGGGATCTGCTACCGTTACCGTTAAGGGCTCTTATAACGGCACCGATTACTCCGAGACCGTTGAGATCACCGTTAAGGAGAACTCGCAGTTTGAGACCATCTCTATTGCAGACGCAATTGCAAAGAACGTTGGCGAAGAGGTTATTATCAAGGGTATCGTAGGTCCCTCTCTCGTAAACAAGACCGGCTTCTATCTCTTTGACGAGAGCGGTATGGTTGCCGTAACCGTTGATGCAAACGTATTTGAGACCATCGCCATCGGTAACGAGATAGTCATCAAAGGTAAGAGAGATATGTGGACAGCGAGTGGCAAGACCTTCGGTCAGATTTGTGTTACAAATGCAACCGTAGAGGCTAACTATTACGGAAATCACGATTATCTTACCATCACTCCTATCACCGACAAGACTCTTGAATACGTTTACAACCTTGATGAGAAGGATATGAGTGAGACTACGAAGCTCTACGTAGTTACCGCTACCGTTTTCGTAGAAGAGACTACATATTACACTAACATCCACCTTACCAACGGAACTCTCAACCTCAGACTTTACTCCTCCAGTGCGAGCCAATACAATTGGCTTAAGCAGTTTGCAGGCCAGGAGGTTACCGTTGAGCTTGCCGTATGTAACTGGAACTCCAAGGATTACTACACCGGATGCGTTCTTGCAGTAGTTCTTGAGGACGGCACGAAGGTTCTTAATACTCTTAACTTCAATTAAACAGCATTTTTCGTAAAAAAAGAGGCACTACGTAGTGCCTCTTTTTTGATTTATCATTAGTTTTTCGACGTATTCATACCCTTTCTGGTAAGCGAGATTCTGTGCTTCTTAACGTCAACGTCCTTGATACGAACCTCGATAACGTCACCCGTCTTGAACAGCTCGGAGGGATGCTTGATAAAGCGGTCGCTCATCTCGGAGATGTGAAGAAGTCCGTCGTGGTGAACGCCGATGTCAACGAAGCAGCCAAAGTCAACAACGTTTCTTACGGTGCCCTTAAGCTGCATACCCGGCTGGAGATCGTTGATGTCGAGAACGTCGGTGGAGAGGATTGGTGCGGGAGCATCGTCACGGATGTCGCGGCCGGGCTTCTCAAGCTCGGAGATAATATCCTCAAGAGTAGGCTCGCCACAGCCGAGCTCGCGTGCAAGCTTAGCAATACCGTACTGAGTTGCTTTAAATCTGAGGAGGCCGAGATTGTTATTTCTCACGTCCTCGGTGGAGAAGCCAAAACGCTTCAGCAGATCCTCGGCAATAGCATAGGACTCGGGGTGAACACCGGTGGAGTCAAACACCTGCTTACCGTCGTGGATGCGAAGGAAGCCGGCACACTGGGTAAATGCCTTCTCGCCAAGCTTCGGTACCTTAAGGATCTGGGCACGGGTTCTGAACTCGCCATTCTCCTCTCTGTACTTTACGATATTCTTCGCAACGGTGGTATTGATGCCCGAGACGTAAGCAAGGAGGGAGTAGGATGCGGTATTGATATCAACGCCGACGCCGTTTACACAGCCCTCAACAACGCCGCCGAGAGCCTCGGTAAGTCTTGCCTGCTTCATATCGTGCTGATACTGACCAACGCCGATAGCCTTGGGCTCGATCTTAACAAGCTCTGCCAGGGGATCCTGAAGGCGTCTTGCAATAGAAATAGCCGAACGCTGCATTACGTCGTACTCGGGGAACTCCTCGGTCGCAACCTTGGATGCCGAATAAACCGAAGCTCCTGCCTCGGAAACGATGGTATACTTAACGCCCTTGGGACAGGTAGCATCGCGGATAACGTGCTCGGCGATACACGCCTCGCTCTCGCGGGAGGCGGTGCCGTTACCGATAGAGATAACGTCAACGTTGTGCTTCTTTATAAGGCGAAGCACGGTAGCCTTCGAGCGTTCGATATCCTCTCTGGGCTTAACCGGGTAGATAACCGCGGTGTCAAGCACCTTACCGGTCTTATCAACAACGGCAAGCTTACAGCCGTGAGCATAGCCGGGATCGTAGCCAAGCACGGTCTTGCCCTTCAGGGGTGCGGCGAGGAGAAGGTTACGAAGGTTCTCGGAGAACACCTTCAGAGCACCCTCGCAGGCGTCGTC
>JAZNWM010000296.1:0-5618 GCA_045593345.1 Eubacteriales bacterium | reverse complement strand
CAGCCTGGAAGATGAGAGACTCTGCGTGGTTCTTGGTATCTACCGCTTCGCGCTGCTTCTTGTCCTCTGCCGCGAACTTTTCAGCATCCTTTACTGCACGGTCGATATCCTCCTGGCTCATATTTGTGGAGGATGTGATGGTGATGTGCTGCTCCTTGCCTGTGCCCTTATCCTTTGCGGTGACGTTTACGATACCGTTAGCGTCGATGTCAAAGGTGACCTCAATCTGAGGAATTCCGCGGGGAGCTGCGGGAATACCGTCAAGAATAAATCTGCCAAGAGTGGAGTTGCCGGCAGCCATTTCTCTTTCGCCCTGAAGAACGTGAATTTCAACAGAGGTCTGACCGTCTGCGGCGGTGGAATAAACCTGACTCTTCTTTACGGGAATGGTGGTGTTTCTTTCAATAATCTTGTTGAATACGCCGCCGAGAGTCTCGATGCCGAGAGAGAGGGGAGTAACGTCGAGAAGGAGGACGTCCTTAACGTCGCCGCCGAGAACGCCGCCCTGAATAGCCGCACCGATTGCTACGCACTCGTCGGGGTTGATGCCCTTGAAGGGCTCCTTGCCCATAAACTTCTTAACAGCCTCCTGGACTGCGGGGATTCTGGTAGAGCCACCTACGAGAAGAACCTTGGATACCTGGCTTGCGGAGAGGCCGGAGTCCTGAAGAACCTTCTTGGTAGGAGCCATAGTAGCCTCAACGAGATCGTGGGTAAGCTCGTCGAACTTTGCTCTGGTAAGTGTAGCCTCGAAGTGCTTCGGGCCGCTTGCATCAGCGGTGATGAAGGGAAGCGAGATGTTAGAGGACATTACGCCCGAAAGCTCGATCTTTGCCTTCTCAGCCGCGTCCTTAAGACGCTGTGCAGCCATCTTATCCTGACGGAGATCGATGCCGCCGTTCTCTCTTGCAAAGCTGTCTGCCATCCAGTCAACGATTCTCTGGTCGAAGTCGTCACCGCCGAGACGGTTGTTACCTGCGGTTGCAAGAACCTCGAATACGCCGTCGGAGATATCGAGCAGGGATACGTCGAAGGTACCGCCGCCAAGGTCGAAGACCATAATCTTCTGGCTCTCCTCCTTATCCATACCGTATGCGAGAGCTGCCGCGGTGGGCTCGTTGATGATTCTCTTTACCTCAAGGCCTGCGATCTTACCTGCATCCTTGGTTGCCTGACGCTGTGCGTCGGTGAAATATGCGGGAACGGTGATAACCGCCTCGGTAACGGTGGTGCCGAGATATGCCTCGGCGTCAGCCTTCAGCTTCTGAAGGATCATAGCCGAGATCTCCTGGGGAGTATAGCTCTTGCCGTCAATATTTACCTTAATATCAGAGCCCATATCTCTCTTGATAGAGCTGATGGTCTTGTCGGGGTTGGTAACAGCCTGACGCTTTGCAACCTGACCGACAAGTCTCTCGCCGTTCTTTGTGAATGCAACTACAGAGGGGGTTGTTCTCGCACCCTCAGGGTTGGTGATAACGATGGGCTCGCCACCCTCAAAAACTGCTACGCAGGAGTTGGTAGTACCCAAATCAATGCCTATAATTTTTCCCATAATTCTTTTCCTCCAAATATATAAAGATGGTTTTTAATAATTTTTGTAAACTTTTGTAAACTTAGGTTAGCAAAATCCTATTAATTTGCGGTTTTTACCATCGCAAATCTGATAATGTGCTTTCCTTTTCTGTATCCCTTCTGGAACACCTCAACTATTTCGCCCTCGCCATAGGCTTCATCATCGATATGGAATACCGCGTTGTGGATATTGGGATCGAAGGTGTCTCCTACCTTGCCGTATTCCTCGACGCCGAGCTTCTCGAATGCCGCCTGCGTGCTCTTGGAAATCAGCACTAGTCCCTCCAGGACCTTCTCGCCGTCGGTAAAGCCCGCCGCTCTGTCAAGGTTGTCGATAATGGGCAGTATTTCCTTTACGGTGTCTGCCATTGCGGTCTCGTAGATAGCGTCCTTCTCCTCGCGGGAGCGACGTCTGAAGTTGTCGTATTCTGCCGCCATACGAAGATATTTGTCCTCTCCCTCGGCAAGCTTCGCCTTAAGCTCCTCTATCTCATCAAGCAGCTTCTTATCTGCCTTCTGACTCTTTTTAGCCTTCTTTTCCTCCTTGACCGTCTCCTCGGCGGTCTCGGGAATATTCTTGTTTTCTTCCACGTCAAAAATCCTTTCGGTCATTTAATCATAATTGTTTAGTCCTCGTCTGCCGGTGGCAATGACTGACTGAAAATACGGTCAATGCCGCTGGCCAGTCCGTTCAGCATCTCGATAACCTTAGAGTAATTCATTCTCTTCGGTCCCATAACGCCTACGACAAGCTGTCTGCCGCCGATGTTCACCTTCCTGAATATCAGGGCGGTGTTTCTCATAGCGTCGTCCTCGTCCTCGGTGCCGATGTAAACGTTGATATCGCTGCCGTCGGAGGTCTCGCGTGAAATAACGTCAACGAGCTTTTCCTTCTCCTCCAGCATTCCCATAAGGTTTCGGAAATCCGAGATATCAGAGTATTCGGGGTACTGAAGCAGCTTGGTTATTCCCTCAAGTCGCACGTCGGCGGTGTCAAGCTCGTTCATAGTCTCCCATATTGCCTTTACGGTGGGATGCACCATACCGCCAGCCGAGCCCATAATGGCCTCCAGCTTCATAATGGTAGCCATCGTGATGCTGTCGCTTGGCAGGTTGACAAGGTAAATGTTTATTGCCTCTGTAAATCTGCGGAGCACGTCCTCGCCGATGCTTAAGCCGATGTGAACGTTTTTGGTCTTCACGACCTCGCCCTCAAATGCCATTACAAGAATAAAATCTCTCGGCGTGAGCAGCACGCTCTTGAATCGGTGAATCCTCGCCTTGCCTACGCCGGGCTTGAATGCAATGCCCGTATAGTCGGTGAAGGAGGATGCCAGCCTTGATACCTCCTCGAGAATCTCATCCATCTCGGTAAGCTTGTATCTCAGTGTCTCGTTTATCTCATCAATCTCGGCACGGGTGTCGGAATACTGACGCACCAGGGCGTCGACGTAAAACCTGTATGCCAGCTCGGAGGGAACGCGTCCTGCCGAGGTGTGTGGCTGAACAAGATAACCCATCTCCTCCAGCTCTGCCATCTCGTTTCGGATGGTAGCGGGGGAGCAGCTGATATTATCATCCTGTGAAAGGTATTTTGAGCCGACGGGCTCGCCGCCTGCAATGTGAGCATCGACTATCGCCTTGAGTATCTGCTTTTTTCGCGGTGTAAGCCGTAAATCTTCCATTTAAATACCTCTTTCTCAAGAATTTTAGCACTTGAAGCACGTGAGTGCTAACAAGAGCATATATAATATACCCGATTTAGCGAGGAAAGTCAAGAACTTTTATTAATTATTTTATGAACTTTTTGTTAACATTCGGCAATAGAGCTTGTCAAGTGCTAAAAAATGCAAAAAACCTCCTTCACTATTATTTCCACGTATCGTGCGAATAGTCGCAGGAAGGCTTAATGAGGAATCTCGTATTCACTCACCGATCGACCGTCAGCCGACCAGTCGGTAGAAAAGCATTTTTTGTATATCAGCCGCAAAACCCCGCGAAAAAATACATTTTACGGTGAAAAGCTTATTATAAATGGGGTAAATTTACTTAAATATTAAATATTTTGAAAAAATTGCACTTGACTTTACATTAAATATAATATATAATTATACTTGTATGAGTGTGCGATGTTGACCGCACGCCATATCAAAAAACTTTAATTCAATGTATATAGATTACTAAAACGTAATCAGAAGGAGGTGCAAATTGACAATAAATCTCATACTTGCTATAGTTTTGATCGTCGTCGCTCTGGTCGTTGGCCTGGCGATTGGATTTATACTTCGTAAGGTTGCTGCCGAGAAGAAGATCGGCTCTGCTGAAGAGCAGGCAAAGAGAATTCTTGAGGATGCAATCAAGAATGCAGAGAATGTGAAGAAGGAATCTATCATTTCTGCAAAGGAAGAAATTTTCCAGCTTAAGAAAGAAGCCGACAGAGATATTAACGAGCGTCGTAAGGAGGTTTCCAGACAGGAGCGTAGAAATACCCAGAAGGAAGAAACCCTTGACGCGAAGCTTGAGAAGATTGAGAAGAAGGAGGCACTGCTCGCCGAGAAGCTTGCTGATGCCGACAAGACACGCGAAGAGGTTAACAAGACTCTTCAGGGACAGCTTGCGATGCTTGAGAAGATCGCAGGTCTTACCAGCGAGGAGGCGAAGGCCGAGCTCGTCAGCCGCCTTGACTCCGAGATGCAGCACGAAACCGCCCTTAAGATCGCAGAATACGAGGAGAGATTCAAGGACGAGGCTGATACCAAGGCCCGCGATATCCTATCCCTCGCAATTCAGCGTTTCGCCGCAGACCACGTAAGCGAGATTGCTATCTCGGTCGTTGAGATCCCCGGTGACGAGATGAAGGGCAGAATCATCGGTAGAGAGGGTAGAAATATCCGTACTATCGAGAATCTTACCGGCGTTGAGCTTATTATTGACGATACTCCCGATGTTATCACCATTTCGGGCTTTGATCCCGTAAGGCGTGAGGTTGCGAGGATCGCCCTTGAGAAGCTTATCAGCGACGGTCGTATCCATCCCGCAAGAATTGAGGAGATGGTTGAGAAGGCACGCCGTGACGTTGACGTCGAGATCAAGAAGGCGGGCGAGAAGGCTATCTTCGAGACAGGCGTTCACGGTCTGCATCCCGAGCTTATTAAGCTGCTCGGTAGAATGAAGTACCGTACCTCCTACGGTCAGAACGCACTCCGTCACTCTATAGAGGTTTCTATGCTGGCGGGTGTTATGGCTGAGGAGATGGGCGTTGACGCTACCCAGGCACGCAGAGCAGGTCTGCTTCACGATATTGGTAAGGCTATTACCGCCGAGGTTGACGGCTCTCACGTTCAGCTCGGTGTTGACATCGCCACCAAGTACCGCGAGAACAAGGATATTATCCACGCTATCCAGGCACACCACAACGATATCGAGCCTAAGAGCGTCCTTGACTTCATCGTCCAGGCTGCCGACGCTATCAGTGCGGCAAGACCCGGTGCAAGACGCGAGGACGTTGAGAACTACATTAAGCGACTTCAGAAGCTTGAGGAGGTTGCAGGCGACTTTGAGGGCGTTGAGAAGACCTTCGCTATCCAGGCGGGCCGTGAGGTAAGAATTATGGTTAAGCCCGAGGTTATCTCCGACGATAAGATGAAGATCCTCGCAAGAGATATCGCCAAGAAGATTGAGGATTCGCTTGACTATCCCGGTCAGATCAAGGTATCTGTTATTCGCGAATCCAGACACGTGGATTATGCAAAATAAGACCTATCTCGGTCTGAAATAAAAAAAGCCGTTAGATATGGGAAAAACTGTTTCTAACGGCAATTTTATTACGATTTATATTAAAAGGCTACATTAAACAGATAGCGAGGAAATTTAAATGGCAACAGATTTAGGTGTAAAGGTTGTAAACAACGGTAAATATTATTTTATCAGCTATAATACCGAGGATGTACCGCTTGTATCAAAATATCTCAAGGCTATGGATGACGCAGGTCTGCCCGTATGGTATGACTACGGCATTGACGTTGGCGACAGGTGGGAGGAAG
>JAZNWM010000295.1:0-6004 GCA_045593345.1 Eubacteriales bacterium | reverse complement strand
TTTCGGGGTTCTCGGGGTTTTCGGGGTTCTCGGGGTTCTCGGGATTTTCGGGATTTTCGGGATTTTCAGGATTTTCGGGGTTCTCGGGGTTTTCGGGGTTTTCGGAAGAGCCAAGAGCTGTGCCGCAAATATCGCACTTGCCGTCACCGTCACCGTCTGTGCATTCGCTTACAGCCTCGCCGCAGTAGCCGCAGATATGACTGCCTGCCGCCGCATCGTGAGTGCCTACGCTCTCGCCACAAACGTCACACCTGTGATCAAGGTCTCCGTCGGTACAGTAGCTGAATCTCTCGCCACAGTAATCACAGAGATGTCCGCCCTCTGCCGCCTCGTGTACGCCGACGGTAGAATCGCAGGCATCACACTTATGGTTTCTGTCGTTATCGGCAGAGTGCAGGCAGGCGTACTCACACTCGGTGCAGACGCCCTCGCTCCAGCTGTGTGCCGCTTCGGAAATCACAACCGCACCGCAGCAATTATGTACCAGCTTATGAGTGTCGGCGGTGGTGATCCAGGTCGCCTCCTCTACGTGAGAGGTAGGAACTCTTATCCTGCCGCAAATATTACATTCGGTATCGCATACGCTGTCGTAAATATGCTCGCCCTCATCAAAGCGGTAGCCGTCGTTACCTACGCAGCTATGCCAATGGTGGTCGTCATCGCCACTCCACTCCTGTGCGGGATTGTGAGTGTGACCGAGTGCGGGAGTAATAACGAACTCACATACGGTACATATCTGAGGATCGTTCTCGGTAGCCTCGTCACCCGGGGTATGAGGAATAAGCTCGTCGGTTGCTCCGCATCCGTATACGGTACAGATATGAGCGTGACCGTTGACTATCTGATAATCAAAGTCCTGGGAGTAAATATGTCCGCCTCTGTCCTGTGTGGAATAGAAATTCGTATTGCTTATGCTGCTGCAACGGGTACAGTCGTACCAGTAGGTATCAAAGCTCTGGCAATCGGCTGCCCTCTCCTTAAGGTGAGCCTCGTCCACGATCCTTTCAACGTAATTGTGACCAAGAGGTGAGCCATACTCGAAGGTGCTGACGCCATCAATATTTCCACAGGTACAGCTGTAGTAATAAACAGCCCTGTTAATACAGTCTGCACTGCTCTTGATAAAGTCGCTGGTGGCGATCTGCTGATCGTATACGTGGGAGTGAGGAATTGTTACCGCACCAACGCTTATCGTAATTGATTTCGTGCTGCCGTCACCGTCGGTTACGGTAATCGTTGCGGTTGTTGCCGCAAGCTCAAGCTCGGGACGGTTAGCGGTTACAAGTCCTTCTGCATCAATTGTAATCCAATCGGGGCCCTCAACGGAATAGGTATAGGGCTGCTTTCCGCCGCTTACCGCAGGGCTGACGTAGAAGCTTATGCTGGTGTCAGAGTAGCCTGCAGGAATATCAAAGGACTCTCTGTCCTCAAGGGCAAGATCGTCATAGCCTATTGTAAGGATCACCGATTCACCTGCGAAGGAGGATTCGGTAGCCGCATATCTTACGATATAACTGCCAACACCCACGCTTACGCTGGGAGTCCAGTAGTAGGACCAGCCGTCTGCGTCGGCTGCCTTGTACTGCATACCGCTCTTAAGTCCGCTGATGGTACCGTCGTAGCTATCGTAGGAGGAGGCGTCGGTCTTCTCAATACCGACGGGTGCATCGGGACGGGCGGGAATATCAATGATCTGTGCCTCGCTGTCGCAATTGTCACCGCCGTCGCTTACTGTTACGAGGCTGATGGACTTGCCAAGCCACTCGGCAGGAATGGGATAGTAAATATTATCTGCTACAAATTCAAGGGTGTCGATGCCATCACCGCTGATGCTATAGGTCACGCCCTCGTTAAGACCGCGAAGCCACTCGTTGCGGAAGTCAATATACGCATTGGGAGCAGCCTCCTTTACGTGAACGGTAAGCGTCCTTGTAATACCGAGCTCCACCGTTCTGATATTAACGGTATATGTTCCCGCATCGCCGTAGGACTGGATGGTAATGGTGCTGACGCCGTTTACAGGCTCGCTGACGCTGATAAGCAGACGGGCGTCACCGACTGCGATCGCCTCAACGTATGGATATGCCGCATCGGAGGGAGTAACGGTAGCAATAATCTCGCCGGTGCCGTTATAGTCGAGAGTGATGGTATCCTTATTGATTTTAAGTCCCGCGACGGGGTTATTTGTGCTGAATGCACCGTAGCTTATAGTAAATTCAATAGATCTATCGTCCGAGGTGTCAACGGTACCGTTCATATCTGTGGCTCTGATTCTTGCCGTTCCTGCTGTGCAGGGAGCAATGATCTGACCTTCGGTTCTGCCGTTATACATATAGCTGAAGTTAATTCCCGAAGGAAGCTGTCCTTCAATGACCTCAAATTTCCAGTTGGTTGAACCGAAGCTGGCAGAAGCATTACCGCCTCTGATAGCCTGCCAGAAGTTGATGCCTACGTAGTCGCCAACCGCACCTGCGGGGATATCAAGATTTGCGTCGCCTACCCACTTAAGCTCAGCAGGCTCTGCGGAATACTCAAACACCACGTGGTCCAGGATGTTGCCCTCAAGGTCTGCTATAAAGAGGTCCTCGTTATAATAATGAGAATTGGTATCCTTCCAGTAATAGTTGTTATTAGCCGGAGTGGTGGTCACGGTGTGAGAGTTCTGAGAGTAAGGCATACTGTAAGTATGTACCTTGCCGGTAAGGTCAAGACGTCCGCCCTCGGAAAGACTAAAGCTCGGAAGACCGTCTATTGCAAAACAGTCATATTCACCGTCCTCATTATCGGTGAAAACGGTAATATCGGGAGAAGAATTATAGATATAGAGGGAATAAATACCGTGAATTACGGTGAATTCACTACCTCTTATGTCGATATTCATTTCAACATCACCGCAATCCTCAATGTGAATCGAGTTATTATAGTTTCCGTAGAGGCTTACCTTGTTTTCGCTGGTATTGTTGTTTCTTAAAATAACGTTCCAGCTCTTCTGAAGTCCGCTATCGGTAAAGCCAAGGTAGCCGTACTGAGCATAGCCGCTGAAGGACCAGTCGCCTGTAAAGTCGGAGGCGAGATTCATATTTACGGTACCGGAGGACATTGTAATTGACGCATTGATGCCGTAGAAGGATTTGGTGTAATTATTGGGTGTTTTGATATTAAGCGTACCACTGGCATCTGCCGAAATATTGATATTGCCGCCGGAATATGTAGACAGAATACCTGTGTTATTATCGTCTGTAAGAGTTATGGTATTGTTGCCTTTAAGGTGAATGTTAAGAACACCTTCTGTAATGATAGGTTTGCCGTTGTAACCGTTAAGAGTAAGAGTTTGAGTGTCGGCTGCATAGCTCCAGCCTGTGCCCGAGCCGTTGGATCTCATTTCAATGGGATCTGCATCACCGACTGTGAGGAATCTGTCCTTATCTGCAATGGCAGCGTAATTTACGGTAAATTCAACCGTTCTGTCATCCGACGGGTCATAGTATGTATCATTTGTTTCTCTCAGGCGAATTGTAACACTTCCCGCTTCACAGGGGGCGGTGAAACGACCGCTAAGTTTACCGCCGCTGTATAAAAGGATTCCCCCGGGAAGCTGTCCATCGACAATTTCACTCTTAATGTAATATGCCTGATATGTATCTAAGCCACGGATAGCCGCAAGCAGATCTACAGAGAAATAATCGTCAACCTTGCCTTCTGGAATGGAGATAATGCCGTCACCTACCCACTTAATCTCAGCAGGAGTATCAGCATACTCAAATACAACGTGCTCACAGATATCACCGTCAAGGGTGGATAAGATATAGTCGTTTGAGTCTGAGGGATTATTATCATATTCTATCCAGATGTAATTGTTATTTGCAGGAGTGGTGGTTACGGTGTTAGCATTCATACCGCCACCAATGGAATACATACCAACTAAACCGCTAAGCTCTACGCGACCGCCCTCGGTAAGAGAGAGTGAACTAAGCCTATCTACAGCTTTACGCAACTTAAAGTAGCCGCCGTCGTTATCAGCACTTGCAGAAATTCTGGGGGCGGAATTCTCAACGTAAAGGTCGCTGATGGCTATAACGGTATCATTCTCCGAGCCCTTGAGGTCAACGTTTACCGTAACGTTTTTTCTGCTTGAGATATTCAAACCGTTGTAGAAGCCGTAAATAAAGCTATTGGCATCCGAGGTACGCTCTAATTTTACGTTTATCTCTACCTCGCCCGTGCCCTCGCGGTCAAAGCTTACGTTACGCTCGAAGGCGTAGAGGGTTCCACCGCCGGAGGTGGTGACGTCAATATTAAGCGTTCCGCTCTTGAAGATCACACCTCCTGCCACAGCAGAAAAGTATGTCTTGATATTACCTACGATATTAAGTGTACCGCCATCGTCTGCGGTTACGGTAGCCACATTGTTGCAATTATTAAGATTAAGGCCGAATGCTCCACTACCTGTCATATCGGGATCAAGGGTCAGGGTATTTTCACCGATGAGGTGAAGATTAATATCTCCGTTTGTAGCGATGCTTCTACCGCTGTAGCCGTTAAGTGTAAGGGTTGCGGTCTCTGCATCCCAGATAAATCCGTCGCCGGTGGGATCCGATTCGGCATTCAGTATGGTCTGGGTGCCGTCGGTAGCCGTCAGGGTGACAGACATCGCGGGAATAGCTCCTGCTCTGGTGGGAGCAAGCCAGCAGAAAATTCCGATGGCAAGTATCAGGGCGAACAGACCGCCGATAAGTCGGAAATTGATTTTTTTAGTAGTATCTCTCATAACATTCTCCTTTCGGGACGGCGTTGAGACGACGCCTATATTTTTATCCAATTAAATTATAATATATTTCGCACGCGTTTGAATACACCCACCCGGGGTGGAAATAGGGTGTATATCGGGTGGTTTTTAATCATCAAAAAGAAAAAAGAACGGCCACAAACCGTTCTTTTTAAAATAATGTAAATAATTATTTGCTTTTAAAGCAGCTTTTAATAAATAATTTTGTCTCAAACCGCTTAAGCACAGGTTGACATCTATTCTCGGTTGTGATAAAATAAGGCATAGCTTTTTTGGGGGTGAATTATGAGTACACAAATTTATATCAGCCACAGATGTGCAGAGGAGCACAGACAGGCGAAGCTTATTTATATAGAGCTGACAAAGAGGGGTTACAGCACCTTCTTCGACTACGACGGAATGCAGGGCGTCAAAAATACCAACGGCATAGAGCTTTGCAGCGATTTCATTTTACTTCTCTCCCCGAGCAGCCTTGAAAGATGCTCGGATCCCGGTGATGAGATACGCCTTTCCATAATGCACGCCATAAATCACAAGAAGAATATCATCCCCGTGCTTTTGGACGGATGCTGCCTTCACGGTCGGGTCCCAGACGGCATAAGCCGTATAGAACAGCTCGGCACCGTAAATTATAGCGATCAGAACGTTGAGGCGATGATGAACGGCATAATCGGCCGTCTTACCTGCTCGCCCGACGGATGCAGGTACACAAGGATAATATATTCTCTTGAGACGGGAGAGTGTCTTATTGAGGAGGAGCCGAGAGAAAGCCACGGCCTTGAGATCAGGGCGAATATCTTCGGCAAGACCTGCGGCGTTGCAAGCCTCGGCGTATGCCGCGACGATAATATCGTAATACCGAAAATGCATAACGGAAGGCCGGTTACCGCCATTGAGGACGGTGCATTTGAGGGCGGTGGCAGAGGAAATCTGATAATGCAGGAGGGTATAACCAGAATAGGCAAAAACGCCTTCTACCACTCGAGCTTCGTTTCGATCAGAGTACCGAGGAGCGTTAAAAAAATCGAAAGCGGTGCCTTTGCCGACTGCTATTTATTAAAGGAAATAATCTACAACGGCTCTCGCGACGAATGGAACCGACTTGATAAGCCCGCAAGCCTTTTCGGCGGCAAATGCTGGGATCTGCCAACTATAAAATTCCTTAGCCATAAGGTAATCGAACCAACAAGGTTTTAAAAGATAGATTTCTCCCTACTC
>JAZNWM010000294.1:0-3001 GCA_045593345.1 Eubacteriales bacterium | reverse complement strand
ACCTCTATGGGCTTTACCCCTCTTGACGGTATACTTATGGGTACCAGATGCGGCTCTATCGATCCTGCTATCGTCCCCTTCATTATGGAGAAGAAGGGCTATACTCCCAAGGAGATGGACAACTATATGAATAAGCAGTGCGGCTTCCTGGGTATCAGCGGCGTTGGCTCCGATTCACGCGACGTTGAGGCTGCGATGAAGGAAGGAAACGAGCGTGCCAAGCTTGCCTTTGATATGCTTTGCTATCAGATCAAGAAGTACGTCGGCTCTTATTCTGCTGCGATGGGCGGTCTCGATGCCATCGTATTTACCGCAGGCATCGGTGAACATACTCCTTATATCAGAGAGAATGCTCTTTCGGGTCTTGAGTATCTGGGCATAAAGCTGGACGGCGAGAGAAACACCTTCGGTCATTCCTCTACACCCGTAAGGCTCTCTGCCGATGACTCCCGCGTGCTGGTATATATGATTCCGACTAACGAGGAGCTTGTAATTGCAAGAGATACCGCAAGGATCGTATCCGAGCTTAAATAACCTCTTATAAAGGCACGCATTGAGCGTGCCTTTTATTTATATTATCATAAATTACAAAATAAGTCAATAAATGAATGAAAAATATCAGACAATTTCGAGAATATTCTCGATTTGCGAAAGCTTTTTTGCCAGCAATTCATTATTTTTATCGAAATTCATAGCCCTACCGTATATTTCCTCCAGCCTGAAATGAAGGTCTGACGCAATAGCAAACCACCGCTTTGCCTCCTCAAGTGCTTCGCGTTTCAGCTCCTCAGCCCTCCTGATACGCTCGCTATCTGATTTTGATATAGAAACAAATTCGTTGGCATTCACATTTCCATCACCTCCGCGAAGTACGGCAAGGCTGTTATCAGGCAGATATATTCCGTCGGTCATAGAGTCGTCGAGGGCGTAGGGCAGGCGGATTATTTTTTGACCCTTTTCCACTAAAACCCCGATACACAGATTAAGGAAAAGCATTGCCGAAATATCATTTCCTCCGATAAAAATTTTGCGGCTTGAAGCCTTATCAAGAGTGTCAAGACGGTATTCGCCGTAACGTCCGAAGGAGGATATAAGGCGGGTGGAGATTATACTCGAATCGGATGCAGAAATGTCATTCAAAAGTCTTTCTGCTTCGCTTTTTGCCTTAAATTTATTAAAATATGCTAAATAGATCTCCTTAATAGATTCATCCGACGTGCCTGCTGTTTTCAGGTATCTGTAGGCTGATTTATAGCTTTTGGACTTCTCGGCTGACAGGGATAATATTTTCTCCCTTTCTGCCCTTAGAAATCCCTCATCCCATCCCTCGCCGAGATTAATTATCTCATCAATTGCTCCCGGGCAAACCGCGTCTCTTTCGTGGGGAGCCGTACCGTCCAGCAGGGCAATTCTGCCGCTGTCATTTGCGATTATTACTCCGTCAAGCGAGTGTGGGTCGGAGGAGCAATAAATCTCCTCAACATAGCAATTCTTGGCTATAAAATGCTCGCTTATCCTCTTCATAAAGCTACTTTTTCCGGTACCCGGGCCGCCCTTCAGCACGTATATTTTGCTGTAATCCTTAGATGCAAAAACTTCGCCGAAATAGCTGACAAACCCCAGATAGCTGTTTGCCGCAGCAAAATATCTCGGCACGCCGGCTCTTGTATTTTCTTCCATAAAATAGCTCCTTTGCCTTTTTCTTTATCATATTCATTTTTTAAAATTATGCCATTTGACACACACGACAATGATTGCCCGCCATAAAAATAAAAAAAGTGGCCTTATTACAACTTGACATTTGCTATTATTTTATTGTATAATATATATTTGAAGGAGTATAGCTTATGAAAATAATAGGACTTTGTGGCGGAAGCGGAAGTGGCAAGGGAGTCGTTTGTCGCGTTTTTCACAGTATGGGAATCGGCTATATTGACACCGATGCCGTTTACCGCGAATTAACATCTACCCCCTGCGATTTACTGAAGACGCTTGAAGATGAGTTCGGTAAAGAAATTATAACCGATACGGGCTCGCTTAATCGGGATGTACTGCGAAGCATCGTTTTCTCGGGCGAGGGCTCGGAGCACAGACTTGCAAGGCTTAATGAAATTACTCATAAATATATTCTTGACGAAACGAGGAGAAGACTTTCCGCTTACGCGGAGGAGGGACTGCCTGCCGCTGTCGTTGACGCTCCCGCTTTATTTGAGTCGGGTTTTGACGGCGAGTGCCATATCCTCATCTGCGTGGTAGCCGATTACAGCACCCGCATTCAGCGTATTATGGCACGTGACGGCATTACCCGCCGTGCGGCAGAAGAGAGAATTGCTGCCCAGATTCCGGACGGCGAGCTTATAGAGCGGTGCGACTACGTCGTTTATAACAATACCGACCTTCCCGCCCTCGAGCGTCAGGTGTCGGATATACTCGCGAAAATACTTGATAATAATTAACGAAAGGTGATAAATAAAATGAGCGAAAAAACTGTTGGACAGGAAATGCTTGATAAGCTTTCCTACAAGAAAAAGAACATTTACGAGGAGGCAACTCCCGAGAAGATCAAGGCGATCTACGACTACTCCGAGGGATACAAGACCTTCCTTGATAATTCAAAGACCGAGCGTGAGGCAACCTTAGCTACTATTGCACTTGTTGAGGCGAAGGGCTATACCGAGTACAAGCTTGGTGATAAGCTTAACGTTGGCGATAAGAAATATCTTAACCAGCACGGCAAGAGCCTTATCGTTTTCAAGGTTGGTGAGAAGGATCTTGAGCAGGAGGGCATCAGAATCGTTGCCGCACATATCGACTCTCCCAGACTTGATCTTAAGCAGGTACCCATGTATGAGGACGGCGGTATGGCATTCCTTAAGACACACTACTACGGCGGTGTTAAGAAGTACCAGTGGACCTCTATTCCTCTCGCGCTTCACGGAGTAATGGTTAAGGCTGATGGTGAGGTTGTAAATGTTTGTATTGGTGAAGATGACAGCGATCC
>JAZNWM010000293.1:0-2565 GCA_045593345.1 Eubacteriales bacterium | reverse complement strand
TTTTCGTGAATTGACTGAAGTCCCATACTGAGTCTGTTAACTCCGCATTCGACGAAGGCAGCAAGATTATCACCGCTTAAGGTCTTGGGATTTGCCTCAACCGTAAACTCGGTATCGGGCTGAATATCAAAGCTCGAGCTGATTTCCGAGCAAATCCTCCGAAGCTCGTCCGCGGTAAGCAGCGAGGGTGTTCCTCCGCCGAAAAAGATAGAATCTATCCTTGGCCTTTTATCGCGGTATGAGGCGATCTCCTCGCACAGCCTGTTGATATAGCCCTCACGCCAATGAACCGTATCAAGCTTGAAGGAACAAAAATCACAGTAATTGCACTTCCTTTGGCAAAACGGGATATGGACGTAAAGCCCGCGGTTATCAGTTGCCATCATCAAGCCTGAGAACAGCCATAAATGCCTCGGGTGTGACCTCTACGCTACCCAGCTTACGCATCTTCTTCTTACCTTCCTTCTGCTTTTCAAGCAGCTTCTTCTTTCTGGTAATATCACCGCCGTAGCACTTTGCAAGCACGTCCTTACGCATTGCCTTTACCGTCTCTCTTGCAATGATCTTAGAGCCGATGCAGGCCTGGATGGGAATTTCAAAGAGCTGACGCGGAATATTTTCCTTCAGCTTTTCTGCAATTTTTCTCGCTCTGGTATATGCCCTGTCCTCAAATACGATAAAGGAAAGTGCGTCAACCACGTCACCGTTAAGCATAAAGTCAAGCTTCACAAGCTTAGATGCCTTATAGCCCTTAAGCTCGTAGTCAAGAGATGCATATCCCTTTGTACGGCTCTTAAGTGCGTCAAAGAAATCGTAGATTATCTCGTTAAGAGGAAGCTCGTAGTGAAGCTCCACACGCTCGGTGTCAATATATTTCATATCAATAAACACTCCGCGTCTCTCCTGGCAGAGATCCATTATACCGCCCACGTAGTCGGTGGGAGTGATAATAGTAGCGTTCATAATGGGCTCATAGGCCGTCTGAATCTCGTCTGCAGTCGGGAACTTCGAGGGGTTATCAATCATAATGGTCTCGCCCGAGCGAAGATCTACCTTATAAATAACCGAGGGAGCGGTGGTGATAAGGTCAAGATTAAACTCACGCTCAAGCCTCTCCTCAATGATCTCCATATGGAGAAGCCCCAGGAAGCCGCATCTGAAGCCGAATCCCAGTGCCACCGAGGTCTCGGGCTCGAATACAAGGGACGCATCGTTAAGCTGCAGCTTCTCAAGTGCGTCACGAAGGTCGCCGTATCTTGCACCGTCAGCGGGATAAATACCCGAATATACCATAGGATGCACCTCACGGAAGCCGTCAAGAGGCTCGTCAGCAGGATTATCCGCCAGGGTGACGGTGTCACCTACTCTTGTATCACCAACGGTTTTGATAGATGCGGTGATATATCCAACCTCTCCTGCCGAAAGATAGTCTGCCCTCTTAAGACCGAAGGGCTCCATCGTGCCAACCTCAACTACCTCAAACTCGCTGCCCTGTGCCATAAGGCGAATTTTATCGCCCGCACGGATAGCACCGTCAAAGACACGGATATAAACCACGACACCAAGATAGGAGTCGTAATGAGAGTCAAATATAAGTGCCTTAAGGGGCTTCTCAACATCTCCCTTAGGAGCGGGAATATCGGTCGCGATCTTTTCAAGCACGTCCTCGATATTAATACCGTTCTTTGCCGAAACCGCGGGACAGTCCTCGGCGGGTATGCCGATAATATCCTCGATCTCACGCCTTGCACCCTCGATATCAGCCGAAACGAGATCTATCTTGTTAATAACCGGCAAGATCTCAAGGTCGTTATCAATAGCAAGGTAGGCGTTTGCAAGGGTCTGTGCCTCAACGCCCTGGGTAGCATCAACGACAAGCAACGCACCCTCGCAGGCCTTAAGCGATCTTGAAACCTCATAGCCAAAGTCCACGTGGCCGGGAGTATCAATAAGGTTATAGATATACTCTTCCCCATTATTCGCCGTATAGGATAGGCGAACGGCTCTTGCCTTTATGGTAATTCCACGCTCACGCTCAAGATCCATATTGTCAAGAAGCTGATCCTCCATATCACGTGTTTCAACAGTTCTCGTCTTCTCGAGAATACGATCGGCAAGGGTTGATTTACCGTGATCTATATGTGCGATAATAGAGAAATTTCTGATGTGTTTCTGTCTGTCTGTCACTTTCAAAATCCCGAGGATTATACCTCTGTCATCTTTCTTGAATCTTTTTCATAGGCAGCAAGCTTCCTGTCAAGCTCTGCCTTATCCACGTCGTGGGCAAGAACGTAGATCTTGATCTTAGGCTCGGTTCCCGAGGGACGAACAATGATCTTATCCTCGTTTTCAAGGGTGTAGTAAAGCACGTCGGAGGAGGGCTGACCTGTGGAGGAGATTTCTCCCGTAGCCAGCTCGCGAACCTCGCCGCTCTTATAGTCGCCTGCACTCTTTACCTTAACACCGCCAATAGACGCGGGCGTATTGTCACGAAGGCTCTGCATAACCTTCTTTCTGTTCTCGATGCCGTCAAGGAAGTCGGATCGTAGCCATGTCGTTCTGTGA
>JAZNWM010000292.1:0-4060 GCA_045593345.1 Eubacteriales bacterium | reverse complement strand
CTACCAAACAGGTGGTTGAAATGTATTATGATAATAATCGTGATACAACCCGTGACTTCGTAGTTGTCGACTAACTATTATCGATGTTGCTTTTGTTAACATTATCTATCATTTTCTATGTCTGATTATGATTTAGATGTTACTTAACAACTTAATTTGATTTAGATAGCTTTGTTAGTGGCTATTTAAATAAATGTTTTTTCCTTAAAAAAGACCTCGAGAGAGGCAACTCTCTCGGGGTTGACATAGATGAAATTTTCGCCTTCTTTTCGCAGGAGGGCAAAGCGGCTTTGCCGTATCGTGAGGCGTGCGTTGCCTCTCTTAAAACGCAAAAGTGACTATACGTCACGTCGAAATTTAATAAATAACTGCCCTTGTCACAGTATTACTAAGGCTTTTTGTGACAGGGGCAATTATTTTTATTGCTTCGCCGTCCTCACGGATAATCAGCCTTCCCCTTTGGGAAGGCTTTCTGCTGCTTTATCTGTCATCCCGAGCGGTAGGAATTGAAGACGAAGCCGCAGAGCATAGACGAGGGATCTCCGTGTGGGAGCCTTTCGCAAATTCAGACCTTTGCAAGGATAATCAGCATTCCCCACGGATACTCAGCCTTCCCCTTGGGGAAGGTGGGCTTCGAGGTTTATCCGAGAAGGTCGGATGAGGTGAAAAAGAATATTAGATAACGACCACCTCATCCGTCATACTCAAGCAAGCTTTCGTATGCCACTGTCTCGCTGCGGCTCGGTCACAAAACGGCTCTGGCATTATTAATGCCATTCACTACCGTTTTGCCGCTTCGCTACCCAAGGGGAAGGCTTTTCTCAATCGGGATGAGAGGGAAGGGAAGGCAAAAATCTCAGTAGAAAAAGCATAAGCCGCCGTATAAAAATTCACTCTTGCGGTGATTTCTACTTATTTTTAAAAAATTATGAATTATATTAAAAATATATTGCAAAAAAAGTCATTTTGTGATATTATATGAAGTAACTTTTGTTTTTTGAAAGGGGGCTGTAGGTTTGATTTTCGGCAAACACATAAACAAATACTATTTTAAATACGCACATATGCTTTTACTCGGCATACTTGCACTCCTTTTGGTAGATATGCTTCAGCTTGAGATACCCGAGCTTTACCGTATGGTAATCAACGGACTTGAGTTCGGTGAGGTGGAGGTAAACGGTGCCACCGTTCCCTTTGATATGACCTTCCTCGTTGAGCATATCTGTGGACCAATGCTTTATATCGTGCTGGCGATGGTATTCTGCAGATTTCTCTGGCGTGTCTGCCTTTTCGGTGCAGGCATTAAGGTAGAAACCGACCTTCGCTCGCGTATGTTCAACCACTCGAAGCACCTCTCCCAGCAGTTCTATCACAAGAACAAGGTCGGTAATATGATGTCCTATTATACCAACGACCTTGACACCATCCAGGAATGCTTTGGCGACGGCGTGCTTATGATGTTCGACGCACTTCTGCTCGGCGGTCTGGCTATCGCGAAGATGGTACAGATGAACTGGCTGCTCACTATATTTACCCTTATTCCGATGGTATTTCTTCTTATTATCGGCACGGTGGTAGGACAGTATATGACGAAAAAGTGGGAGATGAGACAGGAGGCATTCTCCGCACTCTCCGACTTCTCACAGGAAAACTTCTCGGGCATTGCGGTCATCAAGGCGTTCGTTAAGGAATTCCGCGAGCTCTGGGCATTCAAGAAGCTTAATAAGGATAACGAGAAGGCGAATATCGAGTTTACCAAGTCCTCCGTACTCCTTCACATCTGCGTCACCCTCTTCGTCGAGTCGGTAATATGCGTCATTCTCGGCTACGGCGGTTATCTCGTATACACCGGCGTGTTCAACGCAGGCCAGCTTATTGAGTTCATAAGCTACTTCAACTCTATCGTCTGGCCCGTAATGGCGGTCTCACAGCTCATAGAGAAAAGCTCTCGCGGTAAGGCATCGCTTAAGCGTATCAGCGAGCTTCTTGACACACCCATCGACGTCAAGGATGCCGAGGGTGCCACACCCGTTGAGTCTGTACGCGGTGATATTGAGTTCAAGAGCCTTACCTTCCGCTATCCCGACGCCGACTACGACGCACTTTCCGACGTATCCTTCAAGATCAACGCGGGCGAGAACGTGGGCATTATCGGTAAAACGGGCTCGGGAAAGACAACTATAGTTGACATTATCCTGCGAATTTATAACGTTCCCGACGGTACGGTCTTCGTTGACGGCACCGACGTCAATAAGATCACCATCGAGTCGCTTCGCTCTGCCTGTGCCTACGTGCCACAGGATAACTTCCTCTTCAGCGATACCATCGAGCATAATATTGCCTTCGCGGTGGACGATTACACTACCGAGCAGGTTATGCATTACGCCGACCTCTCCGACGTTCACGGCAACATCTCCGAGTTCCAGGACGGCTATAACACCGTTCTCGGCGAGCGTGGTGTCACCGTCTCAGGCGGACAGAAGCAGCGTATCTCTATTGCCCGTGCTCTTATGAAGGGGGCGTCCATCCTTATTCTCGACGACTCGGTAAGTGCGGTTGACACCGAAACCGAGCGTACCATTATCCATAATCTGAGAACCACCCGAAAGGGTAAGACCACTATACTTATCGCCCACCGCGTTTCTACCGTTGAGAAGATGGACAAGATCATCTTCGTAGACGACGGCAGAATTCTTGCGGTCGGTACACACGACGAGCTTCTCGCCTCCTCCGACGAATATCGCAGGACGGTAGAGCTGCAGAAGCTTGATGAGGAGGAGGCGTAATATGAATATTCACGAGCTTTATCCACTCCTCGTCCTCGGTGCTATAATCGGCACCTTCTCGGTCATCTTTATCGTAGCCTATGCCACGATGAAGAATAAGAAGGAGGCCATCGGCTTTGACCGTCATATGAAGGACTCTGAAATCATAGTAAGAATTCTCCGATATGCAAGGCCCTACGTCCTCCAGTTCGCCCTCGTCGGCCTTATTATGCTTATCTCCATCTCCTACGACATCCTCTCTCCCCTCCTTATCGGTAGGATAGAAAAGGTGCTCAGCGAGGGATTTGAGATGAGCGAGCTGCTGGCTTACATCATCGTCTATGCAAGCATACTTATTCTCTCGCTTGTTGCAACCTACCTCCAGTCCATCATCCTGCAGAAGATCGGACAGAGGATCCTGTCGGATCTGCGTGAGGACGTGTTCACCCATATCGAGAGCCTCTCCCACAGCCAGCTTAACGCTATTCCCGTAGGAAAGCTTGTTACCCGTGTCTGCAACGATACGGGAGCGATCTCAATGATGTTCACTAACCTCTTGGTTAACCTTATCAAAAACTGCTTTATCATCGTGGGTGTGTTCGTTGCGATGCTTTGCCTTAACTATATGCTTACGCTTATGGTGCTTTGCTTCGTGCCCTTCATCATCCTCTTCACCGTTATCTTCCGTAAATTCTCCCGCCGTGCCTACCGTCGTGTAAAGGACGGCACCACCGACATCAACACCTTCCTCTCCGAGAATCTGTCGGGAATGAAGATCACCCAGGTCTTTAACCGCGAGGAGCGAAAGGCTGCCGAGTTTGAGGAGAAAAACCAGCGTCTCGGTAAGGCGAAGCACAGGCAGATTTTCGTCTTCGGTATCTTCCGTCCGATGGTATATATGCTTTACATCTCCTCGGTTATGGCACTCTTCTACCTGTCGGGCAGGGGATATATTCACGACACCGAGTTCCTCGGTCAGACCGTCACCTCCGACGTGCTGGTGTCCTTCTATATGTTCATCTCCAGGTTCTTTAATCCCATCCAGAACCTTGCCGAGCAGTTTAATTGGATGCAGTCTGCATTCGCCTCGGCGGAGAAGATATTCACTATCCTTGATATGCAGCCCGAGATAGTTGACGAGCCCGATGCCATCGAGCTTGAGTCGGTAAGGGGCGATATTGAGTTCAAGAACGTATGGTTCGCCTATAACGAGGGCGAATGGGTGCTTCGCGACGTGTCCTTTAAGGTAAATGCCAAGGAGACGGTTGCCTTCGTCGGCTCTACCGGCTCGGGCA
>JAZNWM010000291.1:0-3524 GCA_045593345.1 Eubacteriales bacterium | reverse complement strand
TTTTTTTATTTTTGGGATTATTATTATTTGATATATGGGCTACGCCCAAAAGGAGAAAAAATGGAGATCTACGAAAAGGTTTCAACGAACCTGAATTTCGTTGAAAGAGAAAAAGAAACCAGAAAGTTCTGGGAGCAGAACGGCGTATTCGAGAAGAGTATTGATATCCGTGAAAAGGGTGAATACTATACCTTCTACGACGGTCCTCCTACCGCAAACGGAAAGCCTCATATCGGTCACGTTCTCACCAGAGTAATTAAGGATATGGTTCCCAGATATCAGACTATGAAGGGCAGACGCGTTCTTCGTAAGGCGGGCTGGGATACACACGGCCTTCCCGTCGAGCTTGAGGTTGAGAAAAAGCTTGGCATCGACGGCAAGGATCAGATCGAGGCATACGGCCTCGAGCCCTTTATCGCACATTGTAAGGAATCGGTATGGACCTACAAGGGTATGTGGGAGGACTTCTCGGGTACCGTTGGCTTCTGGGCAGATATGGATAACCCCTACGTTACCTATACCAACGACTTTATCGAGTCGGAATGGTGGGCTCTTAAGAGGATCTGGGATAAGGGACTGCTCTATAAGGGCTTCAAGATCGTTCCTTACTGCCCCAGATGTGGCACACCCCTCTCCAGCCACGAGGTAGCACAGGGATATAAGCTTGTTAAGGAGAGATCTGCGGTAGTCCGCTTTAAGTGTGTGGACGAGGATGCGTATTTCCTCGCCTGGACGACTACCCCCTGGACTCTGCCCTCTAACGTGGCACTCTGCGTAAACCCCACCGACACCTACTGTAAGGTGAAGGCGGCTGACGGCTATACCTACTATATGGCTAAGGCTCTGCTTGACTCTGTCCTCGGCGGCATCAAGCGTGAGGAGGGTGCTCCCGCATACGAGATCCTTGAGGAAATGAAGGGTAGCGACCTTGAGGGAAGAGGCTACGAGGCACTCTGGGAATGCACGAGAGAGTCTGCTGCAAAGCAGGGTAAGAGAGCACACTATATTACCGTTGATAGCTACGTTACTATGTCCGACGGTACGGGTATCGTACACATTGCACCCGCCTTCGGTGAGGACGATAACAAGGTCGGCAGAAAATACGGCCTTCCCTTCGTTCAGTTCGTTGACGGTAAGGGCGAGATGACTAAGGAAACCCCCTACGCGGGCCTCTTCGTGAAGAAGGCGGATCCCGTTATCATCGCCGATCTTGAGCGTGAGGGCAAGCTCTTCTCCGCACCCAAGTTTGAGCACGATTATCCCCATTGCTGGAGATGTAATACTCCTCTTATCTACTATGCACGCGATACCTGGTTTATCGAGATGACCAAGGTGCGTGATAACCTTATCAAGAATAATAATACCGTAAACTGGATTCCCGAGAACATCGGTAAGGGACGCTTCGGTGACTGGCTTCAGAACGTACAGGACTGGGGACTCTCCCGTAACAGATATTGGGGCACACCTCTTAATATCTGGGAGTGTGAGTGCGGTCACAAGCACTCTATCGGCTCTATCGCCGAGCTTAAGTCTATGAGCTCTAACTGCCCCGACGACATTGAGCTTCACCGTCCCTTCATCGATGCGGTTACTATCAAGTGCGATAAGTGCGGCGGCGAGATGAAGCGTGTGAGCGAGGTTATTGACTGCTGGTTCGATTCGGGCTCTATGCCCTTCGCACAGTGGCATTATCCCTTCGAGAATCAGGAGCTGTTCGAGAGTCAGTTCCCCGCGGACTTTATCTCCGAGGGCGTTGACCAGACTCGCGGATGGTTCTACTCGCTGATGGCGATCTCCACCCTTATCTTTGATAAGGCTCCTTATAAGAACGTTCTCGTCCTCGGCCACGTGCTTGATAAGGACGGACAGAAGATGTCGAAGTCAAAGGGCAACGCGGTAGATCCCTTCGAGGCACTTGAGACCTACGGTGCCGACGCTATCCGTTGGTACTTCTACTCCAACTCTGCACCCTGGCTGCCCAACCGCTTCTTCGGTGACGCGGTGGTAGAGGGACAGAGAAAGCTTATGGGTACTCTCTGGAACACCTATGCCTTCTACGTTCTTTACGCCAATATCGACGGCTTTGATCCTACCAGGTACACTCTTGATCCCTCCACCCTTTCGGTAATGGATAAGTGGGTTCTGTCAAAGCTTAATTCTACCGTTAAGACGGTTGACAGCTGTCTTGCAAATTATAAGCTGCCCGAGGCATCCCGTGCTCTTGAGAGCTTCGTTGACGCTCTTTCTAACTGGTACGTCCGCCGCAGCCGTGAGCGTTTCTGGGTAAAGGATATGCCCACCGATAAGGTAAATGCATATCTCACCCTCTATACCGCCCTCGTTACTATTGCCAAGACGGCCGCTCCTATGATTCCCTTTATGACCGAGGATATCTACCGCAACCTGGTTTGCTCGGTTGACAGGTCGGCTCCCATCTCTATCCACCTTTGTGACTATCCCGTAGTGGACGAGAGCCTTATCGACACCGACCTTGAGGAAAATATGGACGAGGTTATCGACATCGTCGTTCTCGGCCGTGCCTGCCGTAACGCAGCCGCTATTAAGAACCGTCAGCCTGTGGCGAGAATGTACGTGAAGGCAGATAAGACTCCCGACGCAAGCTTTATTTCGGTTATCGCCGAGGAGCTTAACGTTAAGGAGGTTATCTTCACCGACAACGTATCCGACTTCACCACCTACAACTTCAAGCCCCAGCTTCGTACCGTGGGCCCCAAGTACGGTAAGTATCTCGGCGGTATCAAGCAGACCCTTGCTACCGTTGACGGCAACGCAGCCTACACCGAGCTGAAGGCGAACGGCTGTATCAGGTTCACCGTAAACGGTGACGAGATTGTCCTCACAGAGGAGGATCTCCTTATCGAGATGACCAAGAAGGAGGGCTACGAGTCGCTCGGTGACCGCGGTGTAACCGTAGTTATCGATAAGAATCTCACCCCCGAGCTTATCGAGGAGGGTAACGTCCGCGAGATCATCTCCAAGATCCAGACGATGCGTAAGGACTCCGGCTTTGAGGTTATGGATAACATCCGAGTAGCCTTCGCAGGCAACGATACCGTAGCAGAGATCGCTACCCGCAACGCCGAGGAGATCAAGGATGAAACTCTTGCAGTTGAGCTTTCCATCGGCAAGACTCTCACTCACGCTAAGGAGTGGAGCATCAACGGTGAGAAGGTTACCATCTCGGTTGAGAAGGTGTAATTTTTAATAGGCTTTAAGCTTATTAAGCAATCTTTGCAAAAAACTACGCTATTAATATAACGAGGAGTAACACCTCGTGAAAAAAACGCAGAGCCCGAAAAAGATGGCTCTGCGTTTTTTGTTTTTTTTGAATATTTTTTAATTTTTTTGTTTTTTTTGCAACCTTTTCACTATTTTTTTCGTCTTTATATATGAAAGGTAAAAAATATTTAAAAAATTTCAATTTTCGTGAACCGTTTTGGCCTCAAAAAAGATATTAATATATAGAGGGAATATAATGGCAATTATGAACTTTTTGGGGGAGG
>JAZNWM010000290.1:0-13115 GCA_045593345.1 Eubacteriales bacterium | reverse complement strand
ATCAACTCCTTGGCTCACAGAACGACATGGCTACGATCCGACTTATTTCATAACGCATTGAGGTTTCGATAAAATCCTTATTTCGCAAAAAACGAGGTGAAAAAAATTGAAAAAGATAAACAAAATTCTTGCACTTCTTCTTATATTCGCCATGACAGCTTCTTTAGCCTCATGTAATCTTTTTAATGGCTCGGAGCAAAAGCCTGATGATTCCGGCAATACCGAAACTCCCGACACTCCCGATAATAATACCGAAGGGGAAAACGATCCTCCGGAGGATGATATGAAAATTGATAATTATACACAGCCCTTCTGGGTAGGAAACACAATGTATGACGAGAGCGTAATGCTCGTAGCAAAAACCGATGATAAGGGCAACGTTATCTCTGCCCCTAAAGCAAAACTCTTATTTGAAGCGGAAAACATCGAGTCGGTTACATGGTATTTCCATGAGAACAACGGCTCTGAAATAAAAACCTTTACCGAAGGTGTAGATTTTACTTATGAAAACGGATATATCGTAGCGAAGGGAAGCATCGTTCATAACGATATTCTTGAGGTCGATGAGTTCTCAACGCATATGCCCTACGTTACCGATAAGATGCTTACCGGTGAGCAGAAGTTCCCCGGACTTACACTGCAGTCTGACATTCCCTCCAAGACCGAAGGCCTCTGCCTGCCCTTCACCGAGGGATACCAGATAGTACAGATGCAGCTCAGCGTTACCTATACACATGAAGAGAGTCTCTGGGGCGGATCGGTTCCCGGGTATCTTGGCGATACAGCTCTTTCCGGCACTCTTGCGAAGCTTAAGAATAAGGAAGAGGTAAATGTCCTCGTATTCGGTGACAGTATTTCCACCGGTGCGAACTCCTCCTCCGTCCTTGGCATTACACCAAATCTTGCAACCTGGCCTGAAATGTTTGTTAACGGACTTTCCTCTTATTATGGCGGAAAGGTGAACCTTAAGAATACCAGCGTTGGCGGCTGGACTTCCTCAAACGGCATTGGCGGAGGCACCGGCTGGATAGCAGGCGTTCAGGTGAACAAGCCCGGCCTTGCAAACCAGTTTAAGATAGGCGAGCTTAAGGGCTACACTCCCGATATCGCGATCGTTGGTTTCGGCATGAATGACGCGACCCTTGATCTTTCTATCAACACCTTCTGCAACAATATCATCAGCATGATAAAGACTATTCGCCAGCAGAATCCCGATTGCGAGATCATTCTCCTCGGAACAATGCTTGCAAACCCCATGGCGAAGAACCAGTCTAAAAATCAGACCGAGTATACAGAATATCTCGTTAAGCTCTCCAAGAACTACGAGAACGTTTCTGTCCTTGATATGGGTGCTATTCACCAGGATCTTCTTGATTCGGGTAAGTATTACACCGAGATGTCCAGTAACAACGTAAACCATCCTAACGATTTCTTCGCTCGCGTTTACGCCATGAATCTGCTCTCCACTCTCATTGATTACGAGTATGAGCTTGCCGAGCCTAAGACTACATATGAAGAGTATTTGGCCCTCGGATACAGTGCACTTTTTAATGATCCCTTTCTCAAAAACGGAATCAGCGTTTTAAAGTCTGACGGAAGTGTTGCAGGAACAATATGTGGCACTAATGCCGACGGAGAAGCCTGCTGGGTGTTTTCTCAGTGGGGATCCAAGTATGACATCTACGATTACGCAGAGAGAAACTATTTTAATGGTGGCGATGCCTTCACCTACGTGTCAGACGGTAAGGTGATAGACGGAGAAACTGTTTCCGGCAAGATACTGACTATTGACAGCACCGTTGGTTCTATATACATGGAGCTTAACGCTGAGGCAGAGTATGACGCTCCCCGTCAGGACGGCGAGAGCTGGCCTCACACTCTCCTCTCCCAGGATTTTGGAGATAATCTCGTTCACGTAAGCGAGCTTTCGGATCTCGTAATGAATATGGGCTATGAGATAACGAAGTTTGAGGATTGCATGGGCGATACCGCTGACAGCAATAAGCACTGTGCCCAGCTCGTATGGTATATCACTCTTCAGAACAGAACTCCCGGACATGAGGATTACGGAAAATACGTTTGGTTCGGAATCACTCTTTGGGATAACCGTATATCGGGTGCTGCCTTCGGCGGATATGCCGCAGAGGATGCAGGCAAAGAGGATGCTACTCACGCCTTCATCTATCAGCCTTCTTCTGAAATAGTTCACCCGGACGGTAAATGCCCCGTGGTAAATGAATACAGAACTGTTGATTTCCACCTTCTTGAGGCTGCAAGGGCGGCCTTCAATACCGCGAAGGAGAGAGGCTATCTCGGCAATACCGAGTGGGAGGATCTCTACATTGGCGGTATGAACTTCGGCTTCGAGGTCACCGGAACTTATAACGTTGCCGCGAAGATCGACTCTGTTGGCGTGTATTATAAGTGAGATATAAGGAGAAATTTATGATGACGTTTAGAAAAATAGTGAGCTTGCTTTTGGTATTTGCAACCTGTTTTTGTATAATGCCTATGTCTGTAAGCGCAGAGAGCGAGGTGGCTACCGTGCAGGCATCAGATCATGCCTTTAACGAGGACAAAATAGTATTTACCTTTGCAAACCTTTCCGACCCTCACATTGGCTTCGGTGATAATGCGAACATTCTTCGCAAGACCTTTGAGACCATACAGAAATATGCTCCCGGCGGAATCGATGCCGTGCTTTTCAACGGTGACCAGACCCAGGACGGCACGAAGGAGCAGGCAGAGCTGTTTGCTTCGATAGTTAAGGAGTACTATGATGTTAGTAAGACTCCCGTAATTGTTACTCACGGAAACCATGACGTATATTGGTCGGGCTGTATGACCAGAGCACAGTTCGTTGACGCCTACGGTCTTGATATGTATCAGTTTGACCAGGATATGACCAGCATCTACAAGGGCAACCGTCACGTTGAGATCAACGGCTACCATTTCGTGAGCGTTGATATCGAGACCTACATGCCCAATTACAATACGCTTTCATCCGAGACCGAGACCTGGCTTAAGAATACTCTTGACCGAATTGTGGCAAGCGATCCCAATTCCTACGTGTTCGTATCCTGCCACAGCCCTGCAAAGGATACCGTGTACGGAAGTATGTCCGATGACGCGAAGGGAACCGGTAATTGGGGTGCGTCTGTCGAGCTTGACAGCATCCTTAAGGATTATCCTCAGGTTATTCTCTTCTCGGGACACACCCACTACGGAATTAACCTTGAAACCAATATCAATCAGACAAGTTATACTCAGATCAATTCGGGAAGCTCCTCGGATATTGACTTTGACATGGTAGTTCCCGAAAACCGACGCTCCTATTCTCAGGGCATGATAGTTGATGTGGATGAGAACAACAATATCCGTATCACAAGGATTGACCTTAAGAAGGATATGGTCATCAAGGAGCCCTGGTATATCGATGCATATAAGGCAGACGGATCCTCTCTTTCCCGCTACTCGAAGGAGACAAGACTTGCCAACAATCGCGCTCCTCAGTTCCCCTGGGGCGTTGAGATCATCGAGGTATCAAGCAGCGAGATCAGAGTTGATTTCCAGTCGGCGATCGATGATGACATGGTATTCTACTATGTTGTAGAGGTGAAAAACGAGAGCGGATCAACAATTGCTTCAAAGACTATTGTTACTCCCTTCTATGATTATCCCAACCTACAGAATATGCCGGACAGCTATTCCGTAACCTTTACCGGCAGCTTTAAGTATCCCTATACCGTTAACGTAAGAGCATATGACTGCTATTACGAATACACCGAGTTTTCTCAGAAGATGGTTGATATGACCGAGGAGAATTCGATCACCGCAGCAAAGTGCGATGCAAAGATAGACGAGCTTCTGGCAAAGGAGCTTAGCGAGTCTGACTTTGAGATTATAGCCGGCATGCGCAAGGAGATCAATAAGCTTAGCTATAAGGTGAAGAATCTTATGAATAAGCTTGATGATTTCGAGGAGCTTGAGAAGGAATACTATAACAAATATTTCATCACCGATTGCTCGAAGGACTTTGCTCCCTCGAAGGATAAGTGCTTCAGCATTTCTCCCCTTACGTCAAAGGGCTGGATAGATGACAGCGACAATATCGGAGTTAAGATGAATTGGAAGGATGCAACCACCAATTATCTTATGGGCTTTAATTCTAAATTCGACCTTGACGGACTTCATCTTGGATTTACAAACCTTGATATCCAGTCTGAAAACAAGGTTCTTGGCATCCTCTTCTCCAATACCTATAAGGATAAGTGGACGTCAAACGAGGCTCTGCTTATTAAGATCGACTTTACGTCCGGAAGTATCAGCACAGGCTCCGGCGTGGCTATCGGAAGAAGCGACCTGCTGGTATATGCCAATATGGGAGCTATCCCGTTTGATCTTGGATTCAACATGGTGGATGATGGCATGACTATTAAGATCAGCTCTCCTCTCGGAAGCGATGTTATGACCGTTCCTGCCGATGCTATTGAGGGAATGAGTAATTTCACAGATCCCTCTGCGTGCTACGTTTCTCTCTCCCCCTGGGCGACGAAAACGACTATGAGCGTTGAGATCACCGCCGTACATACCGAGGAGGACGTGGTTGATGAGCCCGTAGTTCCCGGTACTCCCGACACGCCCGGCGATTCGGGTGACGATATCGTGGAGCCGAAGCTTAATTTCTTCCAGAGAATTTGGCAGGCAATCGTTAATTTCTTCAGAAGACTTTTTGGCGGCAAGAAATAAAAAAATATATGGGCAGCTTTATGCTGCCCTATAACAAAAATTCGTTATAGGAAACAATATTATGTACGGATTAGATAAAAATAAAAACTTCAGTGAAAGCATATATGATATAGCCGACGAGCCCGTGCTTGCCACGCTGTTTACCACAGGCAACGGATATATGGGCGTCAGAGGAAGCTTTGAGGAATTCGGCTCCCAGCGTATTCAGGGTGCGTTTGTGCGCGGTTTTATCGATGAAATTATTGAGGTAACCGAGCCCTTCACCGATAATGAGTATATGAAGAAATACTATCTTGACGAGGAGAAGCTTAAGAGCTTTGAGAAGCAGGATAGCTGCGTCAATATGCATGATTTCCTTACCGTTAAGATCACTATCGGTGAGAAAACCTTCTTTCCCTGGGACGGCAAGATTCTAAGATGGCACAGATCCCTTGATCCCAAAACCGCTATATATAAGAGAGAGCTGGTATGGGATGACGGAGAGGGAAACAGAACCGAGCTTGTATTCGAGCGCTTTGCCTCCTTTGCTGACGAGCATCTTTTCTGTCAGAAGATAAAGGTAAGACCTTTAAATCATAGTCTTCCCGTTAAGCTTATGTCGGGAATTGACACCTCTATAAAGACCGGCGGTCAGTTTATCACCAAAACCGATCTTCTGAAGATCGAGGGCTGCGATATTCTTCATAGATACCACGCTACGAACAGATACGGCTTCTCTGCCTGCTACGGTATAAGAAACCTATTCCCCGAGGGAAGGATCGTAGGAGAGTACGACGTGAACGGCACTTTTGGTATCGAATATCTTTGCGACAGCCGGAAGGTCTATACTCTTGAAAAAATAACATATATCGTAACCGACAGAGATACCGAGAGGGATATTACCGATTGTGTGCGTGAAAAGCTTGAGCCGGCAGATCTTGACTATCAGAGCCTCAGACGAGCTCATATTGCAAAATATAAAAAATACTTTGCCAATATGGACGTTACTATTGAGGGCGATGACGAGGTTGATGCATACCTCAGATTTGCAAGCTATCATACCGCGATCTCCGCTTCCATGAACGACAGTGTTCACGGCATTTCTGCCAAGGGACTTACCGGTGAGAGATACAACCAGTTCGTCTGGTGGGACTGCGAGATCCATCAGATGCCCTTCTTCCTTCTTACAGTGCCCGAAACCGCAAGGAACGCACTTATGTATAGATACAGAATGCTTCCCCAGGCGAAGAAGAATGCCGCTGACAAGGGCTATGACGGAGCAATGTACGCCTTCTGCTCGTCGGTAGACGGTGATGAGAAGGTTTGGCAGTATGCCCGCCACCCATTCATGCAGATACATATAAACTCGGATATTCCATACGGCATTATTAACTACTATCGCTATACCGGCGACAGAGAGTTCATGCTGAATTACGGCATGGAGATGATCCTCGAATGTCTTAAGTTCTGGGTGTCCAGGGTAAATCTTAACGGCGATCGCTATGAGATATGCAGAGTGACGGGAACAGACGAGCATCACCCTTACGTTGACAATGATGCGTACACAAACTATTGTGTCAAGTTCGCCTTCGATCGCTTTATTTCTCTGTGCGATGAGCTTTCCTACACCGTTGACGAGGCACTTCTTGAGAAGATGCGTGATATATCGGCAAGGCTTTATCTGCCCATGTGCGACAACGGTCTTATTCCGCAGTTCGACGGTTATTTCAGCCTTTCTCGCTCGCTTGAGGAGCAGGGCAAGGGAACTTTGAAGCAGTTCCAGATGAAGAAGAGCGGACTCTATCACAAGAGCCAGATCATAAAGCAGCCTGACGTTGTTCTGCTTTATACAATGGTTGACGTTGGACTTGATAGAACATACTTTGCCGAGAACTGGGATTACTACGAAAACATGTGCGAGGTAAGCTCCTCGCTTACATTCCCCGTGCACGCCATAGCCGCGGCACAGAATAAGCAGATACTCTCCTTCCGCAAGAATCTTCTTAATACTGTTAAGATGGACGTTGACGATATTCACGGCGTTGCCTGGCAGGGTGTACACAGTGGATGCCTTGCAGGAGGCTATCTTGCCGTGATCTACGGCATCTTCGGTCTTTCTGTAAAGGAGGAGGACACTCTTTGTTTAAATCCCGTCAGAACTCTCTTTGACGGAGTAACGGCTCACCTTGTATATAAGGGAGCGAAGCTGACGCTTAGTATTAAGAAGGGCGAATTGACCGTAAAGAAGAGCGGCGGCGGCAGAATTAATATTCTTACCCCCGACGGCGAGAAGAGAGTGCTTAAAAACACTCTTGTATATACAATGTGAGGTGGGATATGAAAGGATTTATATTTGACCTTGACGGTGTTATCGTTTCTACCGATGGACTGCATTATCGTGCCTGGAAGCAGATGGCAGATAACGAGGGCATATACTTTGATGAGGAAATAAACAACCGCCTTCGCGGTGTCAGCCGTATGGCAAGCCTTGAGATAGTTCTTGAGCGTGCCGTAAAGGAGTATTCCGATGATGAAAAGCTGGCCCTTGCCACATACAAAAACGATCTGTATAAGGAACTGCTTAAGAGCCTGACTCCCGATGATATTCTCCCGGGTGTTTCATCTGTGTTGACCGAGCTTCGTGCACGCGGATACAAGCTTGCCATCGGCTCGTCCAGCAGAAACACGCCTGCTATACTTAAGTATATCGGTCTTGAGGGATTCTTCGATGCAGTTTCTGACGGTAACAACATATCCAACAGCAAGCCCGATTCCGAGGTTTTCGTCAAGGGTGCACAGTTCCTTGACCTTGAATGCTCGGAGTGCTACGTTGTGGAGGATGCGAAGGCCGGCGTTGATGCAGGCAGGGCAGGAGGTTTTACCACCATAGCCCTGGGCGATGCTTACGGATATGAGAAGGCAGATTACAGCATTAAGGACTTTAGCGAAATATTGAACATAGCAAAATAAAGCCGCCCCTTAACAAGGTCGGCGGATTTTGTAGTATGGAAGGAGCAGACTGTGAAGTACTATTTGGCAATTGATATCGGTGCATCAAGCGGCAGACATATTGTCGGCTGGCGGGATAATGGCGAAATTCAGACAAAAGAGGTCTTTCGTTTTCCAAACGGTGTGAAGAGAGAAAACGGTCACCTGGTTTGGGATATAGAAGTGCTTTTTAGTAACGTTCTTTTGGGAATTAAAGAGGCTTTTCGCCAGTATCCAAAAATTGAAAGCCTTTCTGTCGATACCTGGGGCGTTGATTACGTTCTTCTGGACGGCAAGCGTGAGATCCTTCCGGTTTATGCCTACCGTGACGGCAGGACCGAAGCTGTAATACCCAAGGTTCATGAGATCATCAGCTTCTCAGAGCTTTATTCTCTGGTAGGCTGTCAGTTCCAGCCATTCAATACCATATATCAGCTTTATGATGATAAGTTAAACGGCCGCTTGGATAAGGCAACCGATATGCTCATGATTCCCGAATACCTAATGTGGAAGCTCTGCGGAGTCAAGGCTAGAGAATACACAAACGCCACGACAACGGGTATGGTAAACGGTGAATTTGACATGGAGATCGTGAGGAGGCTGGGTTATTCAGAGCATCTTTTCCCCATACTTTCGCAGCCGAAAAGAGTTTTAGGCGATCTTTTGCCCGAAATTGCTGAAATAGTGGGCGGAAATTGCAGGGTCGTTCTCTGTGCAACTCACGATACCGGCTCTGCCGTTGAGGGTATTCCAATGGTGGGAAATGAGCCCTACATTTCATCCGGCACCTGGTCGCTGTTTGGCGTTAAGACAGAAAAGTCTATAACCGATAAGGGTAGCGAGCTTGCCAATTACTCCAATGAGGGCGGCGTTGGATATAACCGCTATCAGAAGAATATCATGGGTATGTGGCTTGTCAATGAATTGCAACGAGAGCTTTGTCCCGATACGCCCTTCACCGAGATCGTGAAAATGGCTGAGGAGAGCAAATGCGAAGCCTTAGTCGATGCAAACGGTCAGGAGTTCCTTGCTCCGGACAGCATGAAGGCCGCCTTTGATAAATCAACCGAAGGAATAAAAAATACAGGTGACTATTTCCGCTGTGCTTACCGCAGTCTGGCACTAAGCTATAAGAAGGCGATAGAGGAGCTTGAAGCAAATACGGGTAAAACATACGAGAAAATATATATTGTTGGCGGCGGTGCGAAGAATGTATTTCTTAACCGCTTGACCGAGGAAGCAACGGGGAAGAAGGTAATCGCTCTCCCCATTGAGGCGACCGCCCTCGGCAATCTTAAAATACAAATGGAGGCAGATAAATGAGTAGATATTTAGAAGCAAAAAATATGTATGCTAAATACGGCATTGATACCGAAAAAGCACTCGAAACCCTTAAAAATGTCAACATAAGCGTACATTGTTGGCAGGGAGATGACGTAATTGGCTTTGATAGCCGCGAATCTCTTTCGGGCGGAATTCAGACGACGGGTAACTATCCCGGCAAGGCGAATACACCCGAGGAGCTTATGGCAGACTACGACAAGGCCTTTTCTCTCATCCCCGGCAAGAAGAAGCTTAATCTCCACGCCTCCTATGCAATTTTTGATGAGGGCGAGTCGGTTGGCAGAGATAAGATCGAGCCGAAGCATTTCAGAAGATGGGTTGAGTTCGCCAAGGAAAGGAATATGGGAATTGACTTTAACCCTACCTTTTTCGCTCATCCTATGGTGAAGGACGGACTTACCCTTTCTTCTCCCGATGAAACGGTTAGAAAATATTGGGTAAATCACGGTATTGCATGCCTTAAAATTGCGGAGTACTTTGCTACCGAAACAGGTATTCCCTGTGTAATGAACATCTGGATCCCCGACGGATACAAGGATATTCCTGCGGACCGTCTTTCTCCCAGAGCTAGATTCAAGGCATCGCTTGATGAGATACTTGACACTCCTTATGATAAGACTAAGGTTTATGTTACTCTTGAATCCAAGGTGTTTGGCATTGGCCTTGAAAGCTATACCGTAGGTTCAGCAGAGTTCTGCCTTTCCTACTCGGACTACAAGGGCATAACACCCCTTATGGATAACGGTCACTACCACCCCACCGAGGTCGTAAGCGATAAGATATCCTCGCTTCTCCTCTTCAATGAGAAGATCGCCCTTCACGTAACCCGTGCGGTACGTTGGGACTCCGACCACGTGGTAATTCTTGATGATGAAACTAAGGAGATCGCAAAGGAGATCGTGAGAAATGACGCTCTTGACAGAGTGTTTATTGCAACCGATTACTTTGATGCATCCATAAACCGCATTTCCGCCTGGGTGACAGGTGTGAGAAGCGTGCAGAAGGCTATCCTCTTCGCTCTCCTTCAGCCCAGCCATGAGATGAAGAAGATGCAGGATGAGAGCAATTTCACCGACATAATGTATCTTTCCGAGGAAATGAAAACAATGCCTCTTGGCGACGTATGGAACGAGTTCCTCACCCGTGAGGGCGTTGTAGCAAACTACCTTTCCGAGGTGAGAAAATACGAAAGCGAGGTTTTATCAAAGAGATGAAGAACATAGTAAACGCCCCCTTCGTTATGGAGATGAGAAACACCTGCCAGAATATGTACCGTCTTGGTTGGGACGAGCGCAATGGCGGTAATATCAGCTATATGCTTGATGAAACCGAGGTGGCAGAGTACCTTGATATAAACAGCTCCATCCGTGAAATTCCTCTTGGCTTTGATGCCACAGCACTTATTGGTAAGATTTTTATCGTAACGGGCACTGGAAAATACTTCAAAAACGTCCATGACGATCCCGAAACCAACCTTGGAATTATCCGTATTGCCGAGGATGGCAGAACCGCAAGGCTGCTCTGGGGCTACAAGGATGGCGGTAGATTTACAAGCGAGCTTCCCGCCCATCTGATGAGCCACATCGCACGTCTTTCTGTCGACCCCGAGAACAGAGTGGTAATGCACTCTCATCCCACTCACACGCTGGCTATGAACTACGTTCACGAGCTGGATGAAAAGAAGTTTACTCACACCCTTTGGGAGATGTGTACCGAGTGTATCGTTGTGTTCCCCGACGGTGTCGGCGTTCTTCCTTGGATGCTCTGCGGTACTAACGAGATCGGTGAGGCTACCGCAGAAAAGATGAAGGAATTCCGCCTTGTAGTATGGGGTATGCACGGCATTTACGGTGCAGGAAAAACCATGGACGAAACCTTCGGCCTTATTGAAACGGTGGAGAAGGCGGCACAGATCTATATGCTGACAGCTCATCTTCCCAGAGTAAATACCATAAAGGATGAGGAAATGGTTCGTCTTGCAGAATTCTTCGGCGTGAAGTACAGAAGAGATTTCTTGAATATTGATTAATAATAAAGATACCCCCGCTTTACGGGGGGATCTTTATTTGGAAAAGGAAGAAGATATTGATATAAAAATAATGTCGGTTTCAAATTGGAAATTTCGGTTTCAAAGTCAAAATTTTTGTTTCAAACTGATTTTATTTGTTTCAAAACGCTTTTTTTGCCGTTAAAATCAGCAAAATAATTAATTTCGGCGTTCCCGGGGAGTAATGATAAATGCCGCTTACATCAAAAACGGTGTAGGCGGCATTTCTGTTTTTTGTTAGCTGCGATAATCGGCCGAGAGAATATCTATCGCAATATTCGCTCCGAGGCGAAAAGCATAGACGAATATAGACTTTTCAGCAAGACTAGCATATTCGCTCCAGCAGTCGTCAAACTTTTCAAAGGTTTCTTTTTGCTCATCATTTAAGGTGGTCAAAAGCGTTTCATGATGCCGCGACATATATTCCATTAATTGCTTCATTTCTGGTGTAGTAGTCCGACTATCAGTTTCGGGACAGATGTTCCCGTACCACAGTTCCTCAAGTATTGATTTCATATTACATCTCCTATAGGTTGCTTTAGGATATTATAACGTGAAATCTCGCATTCGCGAATAGCCGTTTACAGTTGTTTGCAGAAATGTTGCAAATATTCTATTTGCCATTTTTAATAAAATGTTGATTTTGGCCAATAGATATGCTAATGTAACAAAAACCTCCGAGTGCGGCGATCTCGGAGGAAAGCAAGCCTATCTGTGATAGGAAAACCCTTTCTTTAGAAATTGAGATATGTAAATTTTCCTATACTTGCTTTTTTATTGTACACTAATCTGACAGAAAATCTTCCACGACATCGTGTAGATGTACGGTAGAAAGCTTCAAGCGGTTGCAGTCATCAACAAGTCGAGCCAAGCTTTCTTTGTTCGACGTAATATCATGAACAGAAGATACAATTGTTGCAGTGCCGTTTTCATTTGCATCTGAATATGCCGATATACCGTAAGAAACTCTGCTTTCATTTCCAAGAGTATATCTTTCTTCAACGATGCCATAAGTGACCTTTATCATACTGGCATCATCTCCTTTGCGTACCATTTTTGAAATTCCACATTAACAGTACTAAGAAAATGCGTCGGATCTTCCTGAATACTAAGAAGCAGAACGGTGGTTAATGTACCGCAGTTGCTTTTACCGGTTTCGATGTCGGAATAGGAGCTTTCACTCATATGAAGTATTTCGCTCATTTCCTTTTGCGTAAGATTAAGGCGGTCTCTCGTTTTTATGGCGAGGAACCGTAATTCCTCGCCTAAGATTTGTGTTAAATCATCTCTGATCATAATGATAATATTTCCTACCACAGACGGAAGAAAATTCTATCAATAAGCCCGCACTTTTAGAATCGGGCGTACCTATGTTTCGACAGAAAATGAAAAAAGCTAAAAGTTTTTGGCTAAAAGCAAGACAATAAATTTCTATAAAAGGTTAAATATGTAGTAATTTGTCACACAAAGCGACTAAAAATAGTCGCTTTGTGTTTTGCTTTGTCACTTGTTAAGCAACCAAGGGTTAGTTGTCATCTTCAATCTCAAATGTAACTGTATCAACAGTGCCGTCGTTACCTGTAATAAGCAAGGTGAATTTAGCTCTGTACGTTCCACTTTTTTCGATATCAAATTCGTGATAAAAATCTCCATTTAATTCTGTAGAAGAAGCATTCCATTCATAAACGTCGCTCCAAAATACTAAAAGAAATCTCTTTTGCACTTTAACATTAAGATCTGCACGAACAAAACTATCGTAACCGTAGTATGTAACACCTATGTATCCTACATTATCTACGGCAGCAAAGGAAAAGCCTCCGTCTTCCATGTGTGACAGTCGTGGGGATATTTTCTCATCGGTTGCAAATGCCGTAACATTTGCCATAGATAAAACTGCTATCAGTAGGATAGCTACCAGTGTTCTTGTGATTTTTCTCATAAAAATCTCCTCTTAATAATATTTTTCGAGCTTTTTATTTAAAACTCGCCTATATTACATTTGTTTCTT
>JAZNWM010000289.1:0-5919 GCA_045593345.1 Eubacteriales bacterium | reverse complement strand
TCCGACTTTCTTCTGTCATCAATAGATATTCCCGTTTACGGAACGAGGCTTTCGCTTGGAATAATAGAGGGTAAGCTTGACGAAAATCCCCCGCCCTTTGATCCCGAGCTTTATACGGTGGAGGCAGGGGACGTTATTAACCTCGGCGTTTTCAAGGCGGAGTTTATTCACGTGAATCACTCTATTGCAGACGCTTGTGCAATTGCTATCAAGACTCCTGTAGGTATGATATTCCACACGGGAGATTTCAAGCTTGACGTATCGCCCATCGACGGCAAAATGATGGATCTTACCCGTATCGGTGAGATCGGCAAGGCGGGAGTTGAGCTTCTGCTCTGCGAGTCCACCAATGCCGAGAGAGCGGGCTTTACAGCCTCTGAGCGTACGGTCGGCTACTCGCTGGAGCGTATATTCAATCAGTATCTTGACAGAAGGCTTATTATCACGACCTTCTCCTCCAACGTACACAGAGTTCAGCAGATAATAAACACAAGCTACAACCACGGCAGGAAGGTTGCCATACTCGGAAGAAGTATGGTGAATATCATCGGTGCGGCGGCGGAGCTTGGCTATATTGATCTGCCCGACGGTGTGCTTATCGATATCAGAGATATTAACAGGTATCGTCCCGAGGATATTACTCTTATTACTACGGGCAGCCAGGGTGAGCCTATGTCCGCACTCTACCGCATCGCATTCAGCGAGCACGATAAGGTGAAGATCTCGCCCCGCGACGTAGTCGTTCTTTCCTCCAGTGCAATTCCCGGCAACGAGAAGCTAGTCGGCAAGATTATCAACGCCTTGGTCAAAAACGGTGTCAAGGTGGTAAACGACTCCACCGAGGACGTTCACGTATCCGGACACGCCTGCCGTGAGGAGATAAAGCTTATGATGGCACTCCTTAAGCCCAAGTATCTTATGCCCATCCACGGCGAGTACAGACACCTTTACGCAAATAAGGATATCGGCGAGTTTATGGGTATTCCATCGGAAAATATATTTATTTCCGAGCTTGGCAGAGTCCTTGAGATTGACCGTAAGGGTGCCAGATTCGGCGGTATAGAAACCGCAGGTCAGGTGCTTGTTGACGGCAGCGGCGTTGGTGACATCGGCAGCGTGGTTCTCCGCGACAGAAAGCATCTGTCCGAGGACGGCCTTGTGGTTGTGGTTGCCACCATTGACCTTGAGGAGAGAATAATCGTATCAGGTCCCGACATCGTATCCCGTGGCTTTGTCTATGTGAAGGAGTCGGAGGAGCTGATGAAGGAGGCACGCAATATTGCCGAGACCTCGCTTATGAGAGGAATGGCAAAGGGGCTTGGTGACAGAATGCATCTTAAGGGAGTTATCAAGGACGACCTTGCAAAATTTATCTATAAGGAAACCAAGCGTAAGCCGATGATCCTCCCCGTTATTATGGATTTATGATTTATACCGTTATTTCAGATCTGACTCTTTCAGAGGATCTGTCCGATAAATTACAAATGCCCTCGTCCCGTGGCGTGGAGGTATTCTCCTGTCTATCCAATGAGACGATGCCGATCTGTAGTATTGTGGACGGTGAGGGCAAAAAAGCAGTAAATAATTCGGCTTCAGAGAGGGACTGTTGCATCTTGCGGCAGCCCCTGAGCCTTTTACCTGATGGCGTTAGAGCGTATATAAACGATACGGAAAACGGTGCTCTCCGCTCAGAGCGTTGTCTTGCCTATACTACCCTGCTCTCCTCTCTTGCAGCGTTTTTCGGTGTAACAGCATCGGATATAAGACGCACACCGGACGGAAAGCCCTATCTTGTATATCAAACGGCTGAGAATAACAAAAGCAAAGCTGAGGCTCCTGAAGAGGAGTTATCCCACATCGTGGCTCTTCGCTGCTCTGATCCGTTGAAAAAATATCAAAAAAATGAAGATGACACAACCAAGCAATTGACAGGTCAAAAAAATCAAGATTTTTCATCTACTACTAAACCACAGGGCGAAAATCCGAAAAGCTCAACACAAATCTATATCAGCATATCCCACAGCGACGGCGTGATTGCGGTTTCGCTTTCCGACGAGGGCGAGGTTGGCGTGGATATTCAGTCTGAGATTCCCTCTGACAAGGCAAATCGGCTTGATAAACGCTTCTTTACCTCGGTACAGCCTTCTACCTCTGAGCTTGGTATTGAGTATTACCTCTGTAAAATAAGCGAAAATGACGCAAAATTTGAGAAAATCAGCCTCACAGAGCCGAATATAACCGATTTTATCTCAAAATGGACATTTTGCGAGGCGATTATGAAGCTTTACGGCAGGGGCTTTGGTGATCTCAGCCACCTTCCGGAGCTGGTGGCAGACAGCTCTACAGACCTGAAAGGGTATACGTCCTTTGCCAAATTCACCGTCGCAACCTCGATAAAACGACGCTGATTCTCTAATATCCGCAATTTACCTAACAAATTGACCGATAATTCAAAAAGTCATAAAATGAAAACCAGCCCTCAAAGGCTGGTTTTTTGTATAATGAAAGCTACGCTATTGCTGTGTAGTTGTTATTGGCTAACCGATGAAGCAAAAAGCGAGAAAAGAATAGTTTAAAAATGATAACATCAATCTGTCATCCTGAAGGCACAGACAAAAAAGCTATATATAGCCTGGGAAATTCCCTTTGTGAAAATTTTTATATTTTAGACCTTAGCAAATGAAGAGCATACCACCTACAGGAGTTTAAATTTAAAGCGACTTAAGCAAGGAGATTCCTCGCTTTTGATCTGTGTTTTAGAGCATAATTAATTCCGCTCGGACTGACAGATAAAGCCCCATTAAGAGTAGCAAGCAGTAGTTATATGGCTGGATGGCCAATCAAAATGAACCTGTGCGTTGCCGACAGCGGTTAGGACTACATCCGAAAATGCGAGCGAATAATCCATCGTATATTATGGTTACAGGGACTCTTGATAAGGCTAATTTTTTACCCCTTCCCCGCCCTAAAATCTGATAAAAAAACAAGTGAAAATGCTATTAAGTCCGGAATGCAAAGCAGATTGATTTCCTAGTAAAATCAAGGCCTTACAGGGGGACAAATCCACTTGTTGCCTGGCTGGAAAATGCTTGAAAAATATGTTAAAATGTAAAATATAGTTTACTAAAAATGTATCAAAAATAAAACATTTTTTCACCAAAATCGCCCGAAAAAGCAAATACACGAATCCTCGGATTAACTCCAAAAATTCGCGTATTTTGATGGTTGAATCGTGAAAAATACGCTTTTTTTCGAAAAAATCACACTTTTTTCACGAAAATCACAATTTTTTTCATAAAAATCAAGTTTTTTTCAATTTTTTTCAAACTTTTTTTAGTTTTTGAAAAGAAATTCCAAACTCGAAAAAAACTTAATTTTCATCTAAAAAGCTGCTTCCACAGAGAAGAACCAAAATTTCGTCCAGATCCTCGTTATCCTCGTAGTAAAGAGTGATAGCCTTCTTGCGTCCCTTACCGTCAATTTTCACCCTTCTTCCGAGGTGGGTCTGAACCCTGAGCTCAAGCTCTCTGATGTAGTCAACGATGGGGATAATTTCTTCCTCCTCAATCTCGGGCCTTTGGGGCTTGTTGGCAAGCTTTACAAGCTGTTCAATTTCTCTTACTGAAAGCTCCTCCTCTACCGCCTTCTGTGCCAGGAGAATCATTGCATCTCTGTTCTTCACGCCAAGCAATGCACGGGCGTGACCGGCACTAAGCTCTCTTGAAGCAACAAGTGCGAGAACCTCCTCGGGCAGATCAAGCAGACGCATCGCGTTTGCAATTGCACTTCTGCTCTTCCCTACCTTCTCGGAGATTTCCTCCTGTGTCATACCGTACTCGGTAGCCAACGCCTTGTACGCCTGAGCCTCCTCAAGAGGATTGAGATCCTCACGCTGAATGTTCTCGATGAGTGCAATCTGTGCAGCACTCTTGTCGTCACGCTCTACAACAATAGCAGGAATTTCAGTAAGACCCGCCAGCTTGCAGGCTCTGAAACGACGCTCACCTGCAATGATCTGATAGCGTCCGTCGCCGTATTCACGTACGAGAATAGGCTGAAGAAGGCCGTGCTCTCTGATTGAAGCAGCAAGCTGCTCGAGAGCCTCCTTATCAAAGTGCTTTCTGGGCTGATCGCGTTTAGGGTCAATAAGCGAAATTTTGAGCTTAGAGATCCTTTCCTCGCCACTTACGTTCTCCTCCGCAAGGCTGTTATCAAGGAAAATCGCGTCAAGACCTCGTCCGAGGCCGCTGTTTTTCTTTGCCATAATAGTCTCCTTTATAATATAAGGTAATTTTTATTTGTTTTTTAATAATAAAATGTGAAATCAGGGCCAAAAATCCGTTTTTTTCTCTGTTTATTCGTAGAATAAAGCGAATTATTAACTAAATCAGTCGAAAAATCTTAAAACAAAATGTAAGAGTATGAATCGGTAGACCAAAGAAGTTCAAAATTGAACTTCAAAATCTGTAATCTGAACGTTTAAGCCAAAAAAATAATCAAATTACAGATTGTTAGGGAGTAAAAAACGTGATAAAATTATTACAAAATTGATAAAATAATTGCTCTAAAAAAATAACTTTTCAAAAGAAATCAAGTAAAAATCAGTCAAAATAAGAAATCAATCAATATTTTTTCGGTGCGTTTAATAAGAAAATACGATCGAAATTAATGATTTTTTGATATTTCAAAAATTGAAACAAGAAAAATCTTAAAATAATCACCCTGGATCTAAAAAGTGTGATATAATCAGCTCAAAAAGTCTAAAATTTGAATGGTACATCCCTTTACTAAATCATACGAAAGCTGCCTTAAGGAAGCCGTTGGTTGGATTATAGACTATATTTAGCTGAAAGCTCCCATTATAATGATTTGAAACAACCTAAAAAGGCAAATAAATGCTCAAATAACCTTATTTATAGGCTTATTGATGTAAAATGAGTATTAAATCTCACCTGATGGTTAAATAGCTTGTAAAACAAGGAGATTTATCACCCTTTCACCTGAAAAAAAGACTTGATTTTATCAAAAAAATATTCACCTGAACGGGATTTTTCTCTACATCCATAACTCGCCGGCCTAATTCAATGTTGAAAACATTCCAACATATCTATAAAACAGCAAAACCCTTGAAATATAAGGGGTTTTTGACAATTATTTTAGTTTTTTCTTCTCTAAAACACAGAAAAATAACAAGTTTTCCACATTAACAACATTAAAAATGTTGAAAACAATTGGTAAAACATGGAAATATTTCTTACTGCTTTATCAGATCAATAGCTAAACAAGACAAAAACCTCAACTACGACTCAAATTTTCTCGGAAATTCAAATAATTATTAAAAACTAATTCCACATTACGCTTTTGATTCGTATTATGATTGCCATATAGTTATGAAATCCTGCAAACAAGCACTGGTATGACCCTGCTTTGCTTTTTTTTGATAAAACATTCATTTATTTGAGGTCAAAAATGATGGTATTTAGGTTCTTACACGCATATTTTTTTTGGAGTCCGTATTCAGACTGATTTTTTTATTTGATACCAATGTAACTTTGTATTTGATGTATTTTGGCAGGTATTTTAATATTTCTATCACGTATTATCCAAAAGATTCTGCTGTTTTTAGGATATTTTGTCTATTTTATTGCTTGAATTCACTAGTTTAGGTGCTATTTTTGCGGATTTTATGTAAAAAAATCGTTTTTTGGCGGTTTTTAGAGATTCAGGTGTTAAAAAGACTAAATTCTCATCATAAGCTCTTTTGCTACTGCTGCATACTCAAGAGATCCTTTACCGTAAGGATCGTGGTAGCAGATAGGCTCGCCGTAGCCCGGTGCCTCTGAAATACGTACAGTTCTGGATATCGGAACCTTGAAAAGCTTGTCCGAAGTCGGAGGCCAAGCGGGCTTAGGAAGACAA
>JAZNWM010000288.1:0-2178 GCA_045593345.1 Eubacteriales bacterium | reverse complement strand
CCCGAGGAGGAGAAGGCAAAGCTGAAGGGACTGCCCACCTCTCTTGATGCGGCACTTGACGCACTTGAGGCAGATCACGACTACCTTACCGCAGGCGGTGTCTTCCCCGAGGAGCTTATTCATAGCTTCATCAAGACCAAGAGAGCCGAGTGCTCTGAGATGTCTAAGATCCCTCATCCTGCGGAGTTTGATAAGTATTATAACCTTTAATAATAATTTTGCCCCGTACCGAAAAGTACGGGGCTGTATTTTTAGAAAATCAAGTGGATTTCTCTTATTTATCAAGGAATTTCGCCAGCTCGTCGGCAAACATATTGCCAAGCCTTATCTGACTTAGCGAATCGTAGTGGGCAAGGTCGGGGTTGTCGGCAGGCTCCTCCGAGCAGGTAAGCCCCGCGGATACGGTATCTATCACCACGTTTATATCCGAGGAGTCTGCCACGGCAGACTTTGACTCGTTGACCAGGTCGCAATACACCCAAAAAGCAGGGTTGTCGGCTATATAAGCATCAACGAAGGCGATTCCGTCATCCGAGGAGCAGTCGGCATAGTGACGCCTTACGTCCTTTATGAAATTTGACAGATGCCTCTCGTAATCGGTGGCGTTATCAACGCTGAGGGAATCCGACTCGCCCTGCATCCAGCACATAGCCTCGATTTTCACATTATAATTCTTTGACTCAAGATACTCAATGCTCGCATCGGTAAAGCTGACGAAATGCCGATACAGCTCACCCGTTTTTCCAAAGCTGGTGGGAGAGAGCCATTGGTCATAAAGATTTGTGCCTCCCCACGCCCACTTTATAATAAAAAAGGTCTCGTCGGGGTAAAGCTCGTGGAGTCGCTCTGCGATGCCGAGCTCGGGGCCGAAGCATCCGTCCATCTCGCCCTGCAGGGTGGAGCATCTGACAAAGCCGCCCGACGTCTTTATACCCGAGCAATAGTTGATATAGACATTGTCGTAGCCGCTTTTATATTCCGCGTATTTTTCGGCGGACACGTTCTGCTGTAGGTAATCGTCACGGCTGCAGCCCGATGCATTCGACTGACCGCCAAGGAGAATTACCCTTGCCACACTCCCCTCTCCGTCGGGTAGAGTATCGTTCAGCATATAGGTGATCTCCTCCTCTCCTCCGCAGAGGATAAGTATGCCTGCAGTCAATAAGGCAATAGCCGACAGTATGATAAGGAGTATGAGAATTTTAGATTTTTTCACTGTTATCTCCTTTCTGAACAAGCATATTTATCAGAGCCTCACAGCCCTCACGCACGTCGCGGTAGGTCGCCTCAAAATCCCCCGTATACCAGGGATCAGCAACGTCACCCGGTCGGGAGGTAAGATCGAGAAGGCGTACGACCTTTCCGTCGGGATCCGAGCCGAGAATACGTAGCATATTGCGGATATTATAGGAATCCATACCGACGAGGAGGTCGTAATCCGTATAATCCGAGCGTGTGAGCTGCACCGCCTCGCGAGGACTGTAGGAAACGCCGTATTTTTCAAGGATACGACGGGTGCCGCGGTGAATATCGTTGCCTATCTCCTCGGTGCTGGTGGCGGATGAATGAGCGAGCATTTTATCGGCAAGACCGCGTTTTCTTACCATATCGTTGAAGACGAATTCTGCCATAGGACTGCGACAGATATTCCCGTGACAGACGAACATTATTTTAATCATAAAATCACCTTTTGTTCCACCTCATCCGTCACCTACGGTGACACCTTCCCCTCAAGGGGAAGGCTATGGGCAAACGAACATTATTTTAATCAAAATTCACCTTTATAGGTTGGTCGACAGTAATGGAATCGGGGGTGACAATGCAATCGTAGGCGAGGATGCTGACGCCCCTTTCATTTGCAAGACGAAGGGCATCGCCAAATGCCCTGTGAGTTACGTCATTGGGGCGGAATTCGCTGATTCCCTTCATCTGAACGACGAAAAGGATAGCAGCACCGAAGCCCTGCTCCTTAAGCTCTGTAAGCTCCTCAATATGCTTCACGCCACGCTCGGTGGGTGCGTCGGGAAAGGATGCGATGTCTCCCTCCTCAAGAGTGACGCCCTTAGCCAATAACAACCTAAATTGAACACGTCTTAAAAGACATATTTTGTGTATGATTTTGCCGAAAATTCTTGCAATATCCGCATATTACTTCAAATTTTCGACTCATCCTACGCA
>JAZNWM010000287.1:0-1913 GCA_045593345.1 Eubacteriales bacterium | reverse complement strand
TACCGAGGGACACGATCCTAAAGCTGAGGGTGCTCATTGGTATACTCAGGACGGTAAGGTTATTACGGGTATTGAGGATATTATCGCGGACTTCTCTCTTCAGGATTTCCTTAACGGTAATATCAATACCGATACACTCTTTGATACGGTTACCATCGGTGATATCTTTGGATATACCCAGGATGGTGAGAATTGGATCGATGCATCGGGTAATAGGGTTACCGGTATAATCGCTGCCTTCGCAGGCTTTACTATCCATAATATAGGCACTAACATCAACGACGTTGAAATCGGTGCGATACTTGGCTATCAGAAGAATGATGCAGGCAAGTGGTGCACCGTTGATGAAGAAACCGGCGAGCTTACAGAGGTAACCGGTGTTATGAGCGTATTTGCTGACAGTAACATTCACGATATTGGTGAGGACATTCAGGGGGCAGAGCTTGGTAAGCTTCTTGGATACTCCAAGCGTGATGACGGCACCTGGTATAAGCTTGAGACCGATCCTGATACAGGTGAAGAAAAAGAGGTCAATGCCTCCGGTATCATAGCCGCATTCGCAGACTCTCAGATCGACAACATCGGCAACAAGCTTGAGGAATCCAGGCTTGGCGAGCTTCTTGGCTATACTGAGGGTGATGACGGAAGCTGGTATAAGACAGAGAAGGATCCCGATACCGGCGAGGAAAAGCAGGTTAAGGTTACCGGTGCGATGGCTATTTTTGCTAACTCTAACATTAATGGCATCGGTGATGAAATAGAGAAATCCGAGCTCGGTAAGCTCCTTGGCTATACTAAGGGCGAGGACGGCAACTGGTACAAGACAGAAACCAATCCTGATACGGGCGAGGAAGAGCTGGTTAAGGTTACCGGTGCGATGGCTGTATTTGCTAACTCCGGCATTAACGGCATCGGCGATGAAATAGAGAAGACCGAGGTCGGTAAGCTTCTTGGATATGAGCTTGTTGAAGGTGTATGGTACGAGCTTGACGAGAACGGCGACAGAATTCCTGTTGACGGATTTATGAGCAAGATTTCCAACTCTACAATTAACAATATGGGCGGTGTATTTGATACTCTCGTAATCGGCGATATTGTTAAGGCAGAGGATAGAGAGACGGGTATCTTTGCGATTATTGAACCCGAGACCAAGATTGATGAGATTGGTTCTGCTGTTAACGATTCTATTAAGAATTCACCCCTTCAGTTCTTCATTAATGAGGGCCTTATTACCTTCAAGACGGGTGAGGGTGAAGATGACGATATGACCATTCTTCTTGATGGTGCCTCTGCAGGAACAAATGATTATAAGAAGTTCAGACCCACCGACGATGACTTCAATACTCAGAAGGGCTATTATGAAGGCGTTGAAGGCATTTGGATAGAGGGTAGTGATGCAGAAGGAGTTTATTACAGCGTTCCTGCTTGGAGAACTCAGCCTCTTACCTCATCCTTCGGTTATATTATTAAGCTTATCACAACTCCCGTTTTTCCTTAATAATAATTAAACTAAAAGGTCGCCTTAATCGGCGACCTTTTTTAATATAAAAAAACGGATGCCGAAGCATCCGTTTTTGAATTGCTTTTAATTAGTTACCAAGCTTTGCGTAGTTAACCTTGATACCGGGGCCCATTGTAGTAGCTACAACGCAGCTCTTGATGTACTGACCCTTTGCAGCAGCAGGCTTAGCCTTGATTACAGCACCAACGAGGGTGTTGAAGTTCTCGGTAAGCTTCTCAGCACCGAAGGATGCCTTGCCGATGGGGCAGTGGATGATGTTGGTCTTGTCAAGACGGTACTCGATCTTACCTGCCTTAGCTTCGGTAACTGCACGAGCAACGTCGGGAGTTACGGTACCTGCCTTGGGGTTAGGCATGAGGCCCTTAGGACCGAGAACCTTACCGAGACGACC
>JAZNWM010000286.1:0-9856 GCA_045593345.1 Eubacteriales bacterium | reverse complement strand
GGTCTGTGCAGTAGTACAATTAGCCGCTGCACCGGGAGTATGGTCAGCAAGCTCGCCGTAGGACTCGCCACATACAGAACACTTCGCCTGTGCAGTACAAGAAGCGGTACCGCCGGTATGAACGTGAGTAACGGTGGTGGTAATTGCTTTATTTGTTTCATTAAACGTAATAACAACAGTACTGTTGTCTAATGCAACATTAACCGAAGCATTGTCACTGGTGGCATCTTTTCCCCAGCTGTAAGTCCAAGCGTGGTTGGCAGTAACCTTAAATTCATAGGTACCTGCTGCAACGCCGGTAAAGGTCTTTTCGTAAATGGCACCACTTGTGAGCGTCATATCGTTGTCGGTATTGCTCGGTTGCCAATCAGCACCGGTAAGACCGATTTCACCTGCAACAGTGAAGCTTGATGCCAATGTGCTCCAAGTAGTTGTTGCACCATCCCACGATCCACTAGGAACAGTAAAGAAATTCTTACCATCGGTAGGAATTGTGAGATCGCCCGTCTGATTCCATTTGTTATTCCAGTTGTTTGCTGAAGCACTTGGATTCATACGACAGAAAATTACGTTAGGATAATTCTTATCTGTCGGAACCTGTACTTCATAAACACCATCCTGGTTCAAATCTGTCATACTTACCCATTTGTCACCATTTCCGAAGAAATAAGCAGCAAAACGGGCACCGTCTGTAGTCCAATTTGAATTAGGCTTCAAATATAGAACCGTTGGTGTTGTTGCCGCACTCGCGGGGATTGCTACTGCTACAAGGCTGACGAGAATGGTCATCAGGACAAGCAGAGCAGCCAAAATTTTGCGTGTGTGCTTCATAATGTTTTCCTTTCTGCCTTTTGGCAAGAAAATTAAAATATATATAAATTATATAAATATATAATTACATTTCAATTTTATCATACCTCATTATAAAAATCAATTGACCGATTTAATAAATATAAAAATATATATTTGTGCATTTTGCATATTTAAATCTTGAAAAGAAAGTAGAAGGCGTGCAATAATTGTTTGATTTTTTTATTAAAAAACAGAGCCGTTTTTTCCAAAACAGCCCTGTTATATAAAGTTATATTTGCATTTCGTTAGTTTTCCTGCGTTTCAGGTGCTTTAGTCATCAATTTCTTCAGCGAATTGCGGTAGACGATATAGGAAATAACACCCGTAATGATATCCGAGATAAGCTGTGTCCATACGATACCGTAAAGGCCGAATGCCGCATTCATAATAAACAGCAGAGGAATATTCACCACACCCTGACGGAGAGAGGAGAGGATAAGCGACTGCTTACCCATTCCCATAGCCTGGAAGGTGAAGGAGATCTGCAGATTAAAGAGCATAAAGGGAACGGCAATACAGAGTATGCGTAGGAAGTCGGTAGACATCTCCACCGTCTGTGCGTGACCGTTAAAAGCACCTGCGATGTAGGGTGCGAACAGCTGGAACAGAAGTATGCAGAAGCCCGCGAAGATCATAGAGGCATTTCTCGCCGTTCTTGCAATGGCACGCATACGCTTATGATCGCCCGAGGCGAAATTATACGCAACAAGAGGCATCATACCCTGACAAAGACCGAAGCCCACGTTCATAGGAAGCATATCAATCTTCTTCGCAATGCCGATAGCCGCAACGGGAACGTCGCCGTAAAGGTACTCATAGCTTGCGGCAAGGTTGTTGATCACGATATTGGAGATGCAGGCAAGCAACGAACCAAGTGCCGAGGGGATACCGACGGCAAAGACCGACTTGATATACTTTCCCTCCAGAATCGCCTTGCGTGGATTAAGGGAGATGACGGTTTTCTTTTTGATGATGAGATAATTTACAATAAAATAGACGAGCACGCAGATGTTGGAAATCATAGTTGCGATAGCCGCACCTCTGACCTCGTCACCCGGCTCAAGTATCAAAAACATAAATACGGGGTCGAGAATTATGTTCAGAACACCGCCGAGACCAAGTCCGAAGCTGGCCTTTCCTGCGAAGCCCTCGCTACGAAGAAGCTGTGCCATCGTCATAGAAAGCGTGGCGGGGGTCGCACCGATAACCACAACCCAGAAGGCGTACTGACGGGCGAAAACGATAGAGCCCGAGGTAGCACCGAGCAGGCTAAGCAGCGGATCCATAAATGCGAGAACGATCAGCGAATAAACGCCCGCACAGATCAAGGTCATATAGAAGGAGAAGGAGGCAACACCGCCCGCCTTTTCATCATTTTTCTCGCCCAGAAGTCGGGAGATAAGACTGCCTCCACCTACGCCGAAGAGGTTAGGCAGGGCGTTCATCATAAACACCAGCGTAAAGGCCACGCTGGACGCCGCCGTCATTGACGGATTGTCTGCCATACCGATAAAGAAGGTGTCGGCAAGGTTGTATATCATCGTAATAAGCTGGCTGATTATAGTCGGGAAGGCCAGCGTTGCCAATGCCCTTCGCACAGGCATTCGTTCAAACAGTTCTCTTTTGTCGCTCATTTTGTATTCCTTTTCACATTTTCAACCCATAAATTTTATCATTAAAGGGAGGATTTGTCAATAAGAAATCAGCATTTTTCTGATTAAAATGAGGAAAAATTACTTTTTTCGACATATCTATTGAAACTGACAAAAGCGAATGGTATAATTTAAAAAAAGGGCAACGAGGGAGATTAAAATGAAGATAATTGCCAGAATACACAATGATTTTAAGGAGAAGTTCGGAATACCCAGGCAAAGCGGACTGTCGGGCGAGCTGAAATCAAGAATAGTCTTTGAGCCCGAGTACAGAAATCCCGACGCCCTTCGCGGTATTGACGGATATTCACACCTGTGGCTCATCTGGCAGTTTTCCGAGTCGCTTCGTGAGGGATGGTCACCTACGGTAAGGCCGCCACGCCTGGGAGGAAATAAGCGTATGGGCGTTTTTGCTACCAGATCGCCATTCAGACCTAATCCCATCGGGCTGTCGTCGGTAAGACTTCTTGAGGTTCTTCAGACGAAAAACGAGGGTACGGTACTTATCGTCAGCGGTGCAGACCTGCTTGACGGCACCCCAATTTACGATATAAAGCCCTATATCGCCTACTCTGACTGCCACCAAGATGCGGTGTCGGGATTTGCCGAACCGGTGCAGGATTACCACTTGGATGTGGATTTTTGTAAAGAGTTATTGTCAAAAATCCATATTTCAAAGCAAAAAGCCCTGATAGAAATACTCCAACAGGATCCCAGACCGTCATATCAGAACGATCCCGACAGGGAGTACGGTATGCGGTTTGCCGACTATGAAATATTCTTCAAGGTGTCGGGAAATTTGCTTACCGTGACGAGAGTCGAGGAGGCAGAATGAGGAAAATACTTGACAAGGACTATTTTTCAAGGCCCGCCACCGAGCTTGCACCCGGTCTTATCGGCAAAATTCTCTGCCGAAAAACCAAAGATGGCGTAATTCGTGCGAGAATTACCGAAACCGAGTGTTATTTTGGTGAGGAAGACACCGCCTGCCACGCCCACAAGGGTAGAACAGCCCGCACAAGCGTGATGTATAAGGCGGGTGGCGTCAGCTACGTATACCTGTGCTACGGTATGCACGCTATGTTAAATCTTGTGACCGGCGAGGAAAATCATCCCGAGGCGGTGCTTATCCGAGGCATTGACGTCGCAAAAGGGCCGGGACGTACTACCGTTTTTATGAAAATTACCACAGCCGACAACGACCTCCCTCTCACTGAGGAGGGTGGCATCTGGATAGAGGACGACGGCTCTGCCCCGCCCGAATACACCGCCCTGCCACGCGTTGATATAGACTACGCCTCCGACGAGGATCGCAACCGCAAATGGCGGTTCGTTATAAAGGAAAGAGAGTGAGACAAAAGCTCACTCTCTTTTAATTATTAATTAATAAACTTAATTGTATCAGTATTCTGCGTTACCTACCGTACGGGGTAGCGAAGCGGCACGAGCGTGTTAGAAAACAACACAGTGCGTTGTTTTCCCGCGAGTGTGACCGAGCCGCAGCGAGAAAGGAAGCACGACTTAATATTCCGCGTTGCCTACCGTTCTCGGTAGCGAAGCGGCACGAGCGTGTTAGAAAACAACACAGTGCGTTGTTTTCCCGCGAGTGTGACCGAGCCGCAGCGAGAAAGGAAGCACGGCTTAATATTCTGCGTTACCTACTGTACGAGGATAAGGAATTACATCACGAATATTCGACACACCGGTAAGGTACATAATAATTCTCTCAAAGCCGAGACCGAAGCCCGCGTGCTTTGTACCGCCGTACTTACGAAGGTTGAGATACCACCAGTAATCCTCCTCCGAAAGATTAAGCTCTGCCATACGTGCCTTGAGCACGTCAAGACGCTCCTCACGCTGAGAACCGCCGATGATCTCGCCGACACCGGGTACAAGAAGATCCATTGCTGCAACCGTCTTGCCGTCGTCGTTGAGTCGCATATAAAAGGCCTTGATATCCTTGGGATAATCAATAAGGAAGATGGGCTTCTTATAAACCTGCTCGGTAAGATATCTCTCGTGCTCGGTCTGAAGGTCAACGCCCCAGTATACGGGGAACTTGAAGTCCGCACCCGACTTTGTCAGCACCTCGATAGCCTCGGTGTAGGTCACCTTAGCATAATCGGCATCGCGAAGAGCGGTAAGACGCTCCATAAGTCCCTTGTCAACAAACTGGTTGAAGAAGGCAAGCTCTGCCTGGCACTTATCCATAACGTGGTTGATAATATGCTTTATCATATCCCAGGCGAGCTGCATATCGTCGTTAAGATCGGCAAATGCTATCTCGGGCTCGATCATCCAGAACTCTGCCGCGTGGCGTGCGGTGTTGGAGTTCTCCGCACGGAAGGTGGGGCCGAAGGTATAGATGTTACCGAAGGCCATTGCGTAGGTCTCACCCTCAAGCTGACCGGAAACGGTAAGGTTTGCACTCTTTCCGAAGAAGTCCTGGGACCAGTCAACGCTGCCGTCCTCGTTGCGAGGAGGATTATCAACGTCAAGCGTCGTCACGCGGAACATCTCTCCCGCACCCTCTGCATCCGAGCAGGTGATAATGGGAGTGTGAACGTAAACGAAGCCACGGCTGTGGAAGAAATCGTGAATTGCAAAGGCAACCTCAGAGCGAACTCTGAAAACGGCAGAGAACAGATTTGTTCTGGGACGAAGGTATGCCTGCTCACGAAGGAACTCAACCGAGTGACGCTTGGGCTGGAGAGGATAGTCGGGGGTAGAGGTACCCTCAACGGCGATCTCGGTAGCCTTAAGCTCAAAGGGCTGCTTCGCACCGGGGGTAAGAGTAAGCACGCCGGTCACGATAAGAGATGCACCGACGTTCTGGCCTGCGATCTCGTCGTAGTTATTTATTTTGTCACGCTCGAAAACGACCTGCACGCTCTTGAAATAGGAGCCGTCGTTAAGGTCGATAAAGCCGAACGCCTTAGAGTCTCTGAGATTTCTTACCCAACCGCCCAGCGTCACAAGCTTGCCGCCAAAGCTCTCGGGGTTTTCATAAATGTGTCTGATTAGTTCTCTTTTCATAGTACTTCTCCGTGGAGTTAATAGTAATAATATATTATTGTAGCATATATTTAAAATAAATTCAAGAGGTTTTTATTATTTAATCAAATCATATTTGCTATTAACACCCTCATCACGCTGACAGCCTGCGACGGTATTGAGGAAAGCAAATCAAAATTATAACCGTAGGTTGTCATTTTGGCCTTGCAAAGCGGTTTTGCGTATGTTATAATAATATTTGCAACCAAAGGTTGCGGCTTTTCTTCCAATTTGAAAGCCAGAATGTATTGTCAACGGTCTATGGCTTTGATATAATGTAGCCAAGAAAAAGAAAGGCAGGTACACTTATGACAATTGAAACAGCCAACAGGCTATACGAGCTTAGAAAAAAACACAACCTCTCTCAAGAGGAGCTGGCAGAACGACTTGGCGTATCGCGTCAGGCGGTATCAAAATGGGAGCGAAGCGAGGCGAGCCCTGATACCGATAACCTTATCGCCCTGGCGAAGATATACGGCCTCACTCTCGACGAGCTTATTTACGGAGAAGGTGACCGTGATAAGCAAGAAAAAGAAGAGACACACGAGGATAATGCAAGCTCTGATGACGAGCAAATAAAGGGAACAAACAAGATCAATATTGGCCCAAACGGCATTTTCCTGGAATCTGAAGACGGTGACAAGATGCAGATCAATTTCCGCGGTATCAGGGGTATACACATCAATGAAGACGATGACGATGATGACCTTGACGATGATTTTGATGACGAAGACGATGACGGTGGCATTATTATTACAAATAACGGTCATTTTAAAGCAACCGTAGAGAAGCCTAAGAGCAAGGTGAAATTCTGGCTGGAGGTTCCCTATGCTATCATCTGCACCATCGCATATCTTGTATTCGGATTTTACGATATATGCGGCGGATTCGGTCTTGCCTGGATAATCTTCGTCACCATCCCCATCTACTACTCGCTTGTTGAAGCAATTTACAGTAAGCGTTTTTCCGAGTTTGCATACCCCATTCTGACCGCCTTCATCTACCTATACCTGGGACTATATCAAGGCAACTGGCACCCCTCCTGGATAATCTTCATCACCATACCCGTTTATTATTCCATTGCAGATGCCGTTGATAAGAGGATTCGTGAAAGAAGACGTGAGCGAGAAGACGGCAGCGTCTAATAAATCAGCGAAAAAGCTATTAAAAATGCACCCCGATGGATCAAGTCCACGGGGTGCGTAGCTTTTATGTAAGTAAACCGTCACCCAAGCAAAGCCCGACAAGGCTTAATTATTGCAACGAAGAATTACTTCTTTGAATTTCCCTCGTAAACGCAGGAGTTATCTACGCGGCCGACGTTAACACCGCGAAGGGTGCGAATATCAAACAGCGAGAATTGCCAATCGGAGGATTTATCAAGATATTGGAATATTTTCTCCATAACGTCCATCCACTTTTTTGCATCAACCTTCGCCTTGGGCTTAACGACAACGCAGGTAACGAAGTTCTCGTCATCTATGATCTTACGCACCATATATATCCTATCGATCTGACCGCCGTCTATGGATCTGACGTAATCGAGGAAGTCCGAAAGCATACCGTCGGGCAGATTTTCCGACGCAAGAGTATCCTTCGCATTAAGCGAATTCATCTTTTCAAAGACGTCCTCGGCTTTTTTCGCAAGCTCGGGGGCTCTTTTTCTGTACTCGTCAAGCTTATCCTGCCGTCCAACCACGCAGGCGTATTCGCCGATGGTCTGCATAGCCTCCTCCCAGTTGTTATGATTCAGCTCAATGGACTTATAAAGATGATCTATACCCCTTTCATCATAGCAGCGGAGAAGATAAATTCCGTACATATGATGGGCGAAATAATTGGCAGGCTCGGGGATTTCATCAATAATTTGACAACAAAGCTTTACAAATTCGCCAATTCTGTTCAATGTAAAGAGTGAAATTACTATATTTTGATATCCCTCTTTTGTGATAGGTCTGCCTTCATTCTCCCACTCGTCAACGATACGCTTCGGCTCAAGGTAGTTCTCTTCCCTTATCCTTGGGTAGCTGGGTGCGAGTCCCTTATGCATCATCTCCTCAATGTGCAAAATTGCAAGATGCACCTCCGAAAGATACTCCTCGCTGTCTTGTCTTGGCAGAATCCGTGCCTGCTTAACACCGAGGTTGGCAATCCTCATTTTTGCGGTGGGATGGCTGGCATTTCGCGATATGATTTCAGAATCTATCATTCTGATCCAATCCTCCTGCCTCTCCTCCATCCGCTCTTTAAACCAGCCGAGCGGTCTTCGGATGCAGTCCTGGATAAGTGTCTCGGACTCAAAGATATTCTCCTCGTCGTAGGTTCCCCGCTCCCATTGATAAAGCTCGGAGAACTTCAGCTTCACAAGCATTGACGCAGCGGTCTCTGGCTCGCCGTACTCACGCATAGCGACATCGGCGGCATCCTCATTCATCATAGAGCAAACGTATTGATATGTGAAGTATTCAAAGGCAAATTTCGTGTGAAAATAGGCGTAAGGCGAGACGTCGATACCTACAAGCTTGCTTTCCTGCATCAGACCTGCGTAGGTTATAATATCGTTTCTCTCGTCGTTCTTCTTTTCTACGTGGCCGAACTCGTGAAGGAGAACGTTGTAAAGCTCCGCCTGAGACATATTATCAAGCAGATAGCTGCCCAGCCTTATTGAATATCCGTCCGAGATCTCAAGAATGCCTGCATTAAAATCGTGATCCACGAAGATCTTGATCTTACCCCTGCAGCCGACGGTATCTGCGGCTCTGCGTGCCGTTTCATAAAGAAGGGGATACACCTGCTCGAGAAGATAATCCTCGCTCTTGTTCTCGTTAATGGAGATTCGCGACGGCCTGATAAAATAGAGTCCAACGTATACGCCAAAAACAATAGGAAAGCCTCCGCCGGCTCCATCAACGCCAACCAGCGTAAAGAAGCAGAAGGCTATCAGACACACAACAAGAAGCAGGCAAGCCGACAGAATATCGATAGTCCTGATAAGCTTCTTCATCTCAGCGATCTTTTCCTTCGCTATCTCCGCCGCACGCTCACGCTGTGCGAGAAGCTTTGGTTGAAGCTCTTCTCTTTCCGCCTCCAGATCCTTCATCAGCTTTTTCTTCTGAACAAGGCCGACGACAGTTCCGGCAATAAGCAAAGCAGGAAGCGAAATTAAGCCAATAACGCATAATGCCTCGCTGTAGCCTTCGCTATTGTGATAAAGGATGCCTAATACTCCAACTCCGATTACAATTGCAATCGACAAAATCCACTTTAAAACCTCAATAAAATTGACCTTTTTATTCATCATCGGCCTCCATATATTTTTACATTAATAATATCCCATTTTCTTCGTTTTGTCAACCTCTTTGATGATAATTATCAACCAAATGTCTATCTATGTAAGCTTTTCACACTAACAGCACCTTGTTTTTGCTAATTTCCACCGCAAATTCAACATACTGCCCTGATCACATCCACAGGCATCAGCGGGGAAAAGCTTCTCTTTTTGAGATACGGTCCAGACCACAAACACAGGCATCAGTGGGGAAAACCTTCTCTTTTTTGAGATACGGTCCGGACAACAACCGCAGGCATCAGTGGGGAATTTGTTTTCCTTTTTATCTTTTTCTCTCCACCTCAAATCATCTGTTAGGGGCTGGTGCATTACTGCAGTTCAAACAAGTCGAGGCAAGATTTTCGTAAGAAAAGCTTGGTAGCCGCGACGCTTTGGCGTTGCGGCGGCTTTCGTAGAAAGTAACTCGACGCAGTTTATTCGCCTGACGCTCGAATATAAGGATTTCGGAATAAGCGTCAGGCGAAACATCTACCCAAAAGTGCAGTAATGTTCCTTGCAATCTTGGATTTTTCAGCTACAAAGTAGCAGAAAAGCACCAATGTAGATTTCTCTGTGTTTACACAAGGAAGGATACATTGGTGCTTTTCTTAAATCCAAATTGCAATATAGTCATTATTTATTCCAAATGGCAACATAGTGAACAAAATGCTGACTATTAATAAAAGTCCATATAAATCAAAAAGCCTCGCTTTCGCGAGACTCCATATTTCTTCTAGCATTGTTTTTCAAATGCCCATAGAAAACCGAACAAAGGATAGGAAACGAAGCTCAAGGAAATGTGCGAACTTGTTTTCTGTTGAATTGTTTATTCAAGACAACAGTTCAAGCCCTCGGTCTATTAGTATCGCTCAACTGAATACATTACTGCACTTACATCTGCGACCTATCAAACTCGTAGTCTACAAGTGACCTTACTCATTTTAAATGATGGGATATCTCATCTTGAGGC
>JAZNWM010000285.1:0-6041 GCA_045593345.1 Eubacteriales bacterium | reverse complement strand
TATCTTATGGGGGTCGGCACACCCCAGAATATTGTAGAGGCTGTGTATCGCGGCGTTGATTTCTTCGACTGCGTTATGCCCAGCCGTAACGCCCGTCACGGCAATCTCTTTACCTGGCGTGGTAAGATGAATCTCCTTAACGAGAAGTACGCCGAGGACGGCCGTCCCATCGCCGAGGAGTGTGGCTGTCCCGCCTGCCGTAATTATTCGAGAAGCTATATCCGTCATCTCTTCAAGGCACGCGAGGCTCTTGGTATGCGACTTGCGGTTCTTCATAATCTTTATTTCTATAACGATCTTATGCAGAAGATCCGCGACGCTCTTGACGAGGGCAGATACGAGGAATTCTACCATACCTACGTAGATCTTCTCGCAGAACGCAGAAAGGATTAAAATGGGCTTTATTTCAAGGCAGATCGATAAAATATATAAAAGCATCCTGTTTCGCCGTCACGATCCCGACGGTAGCATATACTACTTCTCGCATAAGGATTTTCCCGCCCTGTCGGCAGAGGAGATTTCCTTTACCTCACAGCGTGGGCATATTCTTCGCGGCTGCTTTTACTCCTATCCCGAGCACAGAACGGACAGACTCATTCTCCTTGAGCACGGTATGGGCAACGGCCACAACGCCTATTTTCGCGAGATCGAGCTGCTTTGTCGGGCGGGTTATCGCGTTTTCTCCTACGACCATACCGGCACTAACAGATCGGAGGGCGAGCATATATTTGGTCTTTCGGGCTCTCTGTCCGACCTTGACGACTGTATAAACGCCCTTGTTAAGATGGGCTATCCCGAGTCTGTGATCTCGGTGGTAGGGCATAGCTGGGGAGGCTTTTCCACCCTTAATATTCTTGCATATCATCCCGACCTTCACAGCATCGTTGCTATGTCGGGATTTACCTCTATTCCCACAATGCACAGCCAGCTTGTACCCTTTCCCTTCGGTATAGGTCTTTTTGCTCTCGAGCAGAATACCAACCCCTCGTACGCGTCGATCGATGCCATAACGGTCTTGAGGCATACCAACCGTCCTGCCTTGATAATTCACTCCACCGACGACAAGACGGTAAGCTATAAGAAAAACTATGTCCCCCTTGCCGCAGCACTTGATAAGAAGCCGAACGTCAGCTTCCTCACCGTCAGCGGCAGCGGTCACAACCCTACCTACACCCGCGAGGCATTCGCCTATAAGGAATCCTTCTTTAAGGATCTGAAGCGGCAAAGAAAGCAGGGAAGACTGGGAACCGAGGAGCAGAGGACTGCATTTTTGGCAAAATACGACTTTAATAAAATGACCGATCAGAATACGGAGGTCTGGGAGCATATACTCGCATTTCTTAATGAATAATCGAACCTTCGGAATAGGCTTTTAATCTTATATAAAAGACGTATAAAAAAAAAGAGAACCTTTCGGTTCTCTTTTTTTAATGACCGCCGCAGTGGCCGTCAAACATTCCCGTCATATCGCAGAAATATTCGTCACCCACAGGCTTAAAGCCTATTGCAGTCATCAGCCGCTCGCTGGCGGCATCAAGGGGAGCCCTTACGATATGTATACCGCAGGTATCGATAAAATTCATCGTCTGTCTTGCCAGAATGAACATCGCCTCAAAATCGTCAAGCTGGGGCATCTCCTTGATATCGTATATGTACCCCCCGTCCGATATTTCAAATTGCGACATTCCCATAAGCTCGCCCGACTCCACGTTGTACATCTGATAGGCGAAGGCGTCGGGGCGAAATTTCGCACCGCAAAGCTGACAAATCTCCTTCTGCCTGAGTTTTTCCTGGATAGGTGTGATTTTAAACATTATCTGTGTTCCTTCGTCGCTTTATAGAGGTAATCAACCTCGCTCTGCTCAAGATATCTCCACTTGCCTACGGGCAGTCCGTCAAGCTTCAGATTGCCGATGGATACGCGTGAGAGTCTCTTTACCGTAAGCTCGGCTGCCTCGCACATCTTTCGTATCTGTCTGTTTCGTCCTTCGTAAAGGGTGAATTTCAGAACGGTTCCGCTCTCGTCCTCGCCTGTGATAACCACGTCGCAGGGCTTTATTTTATAGCCGTCTATTTCGAGGGGGGAGGTGAGTATATCAAGCTGGGATTCGCTTACGGGGCCACCGACCTTAACGCGATAAACCTTCGGTATGGTGTGGCTGGGGTGTGTAAGCCTGTTCTTAAGCTCGCCGTCGTCGGTAAGCAGGATCATACCCTCGCTTATCATATCAAGCCGTCCCACAGGATAGACTCTTGCCTCCACTCCTGTCAGCAGGTCGGTCACACATTTTCTGCCTCTGTCATCGGTGGTAGAGGACAGGTATCCTCTCGGCTTATTCAGCATAATATAGGTATATTTCTTTTTCTCGTATCTGATACGCTTGCCCTTGTAGGCAACAACGTCGGACGCGGGGTCAATCTTCATTCCCACGCTTGCCAGGTGTCCGTTGACCGAGAAATTGCCTCTCTCTATCTCCGCCTCGGCAGCCCTTCTTGACATCAGTCCCGAGTCTGCTATAAATTTTTGAAGTCTTATCTTTTCCATAGTTCTCTCCAGTTTGCTGTTTGTTAGTCAAATATTGATAGGATCTTACGAATAAATCCGTCCTTTTCTCGCTTGTCTACCGTTTCTGCGGCAACCAGGGGAACTCTCGCTGCCTCCTCGCCGTCAACTGTATAGACTATCTCGCCGAGAACGTCTCCTCGTCTTACGGGGGCCACGGCGTATCTTACCAGCTTTATATGCTCGGCGATCTCGCCACCCGCCTTCTCTCTGATAAGCTCGGCTCCCTCGGTGTTCAATACCGTAAGATAATCCGCATTGCCGTCGATTACAGGCAGTTTGTATAAATGGTCAAGGGCGTTTGCAAATACCACTCGCTCCATCCTCTTATAGCCGTAATCCAGCATAAGCGAATGATCACGCCAGTCGCTCGGGGCATCAAGCGTTACGGTGATAAAGGTAAGACCGTCCCGCTCGGCAGCACCCACAAGACATCTGCCGCTTTTTTTAGTAAATCCTGTCTTCACGCCGATGCATCCGTCGTACAGACGAAGCAGCTTGTTGTGATTTACGTATGTTCTGCTTCGCTCCTCGGTGTGAAAGCTCTTTTTGTAGGTAGATACGATTCCTTTGAAGTCCTCGTTTTTCAGTGCGGCAGAGGCTATCAGAGCAAGCTCGCGTGCCGTGGTGTAATGCTCATCACCGTCAAGACCGTGGGGGTTCTCAAAATGAGTATCGGTAAGTCCCATCTCGCAGGCCTTCTCGTTCATAAGATGGGCGAAGCCCTCTGTATCACCGCCGATATGACAGGCTATTGCCACCGCCGCGTCGTTCGCACTTTGAAGCAGCAGGGCATAAACAAGCTCCTCCATTGTTAGAATATCGCCACGCTTAAGATAGGCGGACGAGCCCTCCGTCCCAATGGCAGAGTCATCAATCTCAACAAGCTCCCCCATATCACAGCTCTCAAGTGCCAGAAGGGCTGTCATAATCTTCGTGGTGCTTGCCATCGGCAACCGCTCGTCAGCCTTCTTTGAATATAGAAAAGTGTTAGTTTCCGGTTGATAAAGCACGGCAGAACGTGCACTGACCGAGAAATTTCCCTCACGATGCTCACCGAAGGCGTATATGGTGAGGAAGGAAAAAATAATAGCAGCCAGCAAAAGTGCCGCAATATACATTGCCCGGTTATCTCTTCTCATTTTAGCCTCCCAAATAACTCTTTTTAGTTATCATTGGAGGACAACGCCTCGGGTATTCATTGAAATTTATGACAGCACACCCTTGATTTTTTCGATGATCTCGGGTGCCCGTTCGATAAGGCCTACTATCTTATCAACGTCACCGCCGCTTGAATTGATGTGTATAAGATTTATCTCTGCGTCGCGTCCTACGGTAAGAAATGCTACGGGGGTAATTGACAGTCCCGTACCGCCTCCACCTCCGAAATTCTGCTCAGACTCCGGACGCGAGCCACCGTAATCAATACCGCCCGTGGCGATTCCCATAGCAACCTTAGATACTGGTATAACCGTCACTCCGCTTGGCGTGGTTATGGCGTTTCCGATGACCGTCTCCATATCGGTAAAGCTCTTGATGCCGTCCATCGATGCCTTGATAATGTCACTCATTTTATTCTCCGACATACCTTATTCTCCTTGCTCTTTTTTCTTCATATACGCCTCGTCTGAAGGTCAATAGGGCGTAAATAAGCTCAAAAAGCCTAAGCTTTAGGGTAATACGGTATTGTGCCTCTGTGATGTCGGGGGATGAAATGATTGCATTATCGCAAAGTATAAGCTTGTGTGCCTTGGATTTTATATATGCAATTGCCGCGTATAGCAGACCTTGCTGACCGAAGGGCTTTAGCAGAGTGGACTGGGAGAAGGAGTCAATTTTACAGGGCAGGGCAATTTTCTCAACCAGCACCTCGCATTTTCTGACTCGTTTCAGCGTCCCCGCAATAATGCGGATATAGGCACGCACGCTTAATTTTTCGGTTTCCTTTTTATCCCTCTTGCTCTTTTTCTTTATTGTAAGACAAAGAGCGAGCAGAGGCAGATGGACCTCAATATTCGTATTCTCCTCCCGCATTATCCTGACGAATATTCGTCTCGTCAGCACGAAGAAGAGCAGAAAAATAATAATAAGACCAATCTGTACCCCTGCCATCTATCTCCTTTAGTCGTTGATAATATCGTCCTCGGCAGATGACTCGTCCTCATAGCCGCCGTCTGCCTTTTCAACAGCTTCGGCTGCCTCAACGCTGCCGCCATCCGCAACCTCAAGATCCTCGTCGGAGATTGCGATCTGCTCGTTCTCGCTTGAGCCTCCCTCCTCGGCACAGTCCATTCTTGCAAACATAGCCTTGATCTCCTCTGCCGTCTGGGGCAGGGCATCAATGCTGGAAAGACCGAATGCACGGAGGAAGTCGGGCGTCGTGCCGTAGAGCATAGGACGTCCGGGGGCGTCAAGTCTGCCCTTTGATTCAATAAGACCGCGGTCAATAAGATTATTCATAGCGTAAGAGGAGTCAACGCGTCTGAGCGTATCAACGAATGCCCTTGTTACGGGCTGATTGTACGCAACGATTGCAAGTGCCTCCATAGAGGAGGAGGACAGCGTGCCGCTCTTCTTGATGCCGAGAGCATCGCGTATTTCGGTAAGATAATACTTCTTGGTGCACAGCTGACAGGAATCGGCGTATGTAAGAAGAATAACTCCCCGGGGAATGTCCGGGTTGTTGTATATTTCGGCGTATTTTGCAACCTGCTCCTTGATCTTGGAGGGGGTGGTCTCAAACACCCTTGCCAGCGTCGCATAGCTTATGGGGTGTCCTGCGGCGAAGAGAATTGCCTCAAGGGCCTCCTCAAATACCACCGCACGCTCTACCTCGTGGGTTTCGGGCAGGGCCTTTACCTCGGCGTCGTTATCGACGCCCTCTTTTATTATTTCACTCATTTGTCATCCTCATTCTTTTCGCTGTCATTATTTTCTCCTCCGTCAGAGTCAAATTCACTCTCGGTTGCTACCGACGGATCATAGTCGGGATTAAGCACGAAGGACATCTCAAGTCCGGTCTCGTTATATTCAACCACGTCCTCAATTACGGTTATGGTGGTTATGAGTATTCTGCGAAGCTTGATAAGCTCCAGCACACCCATAAAGCGGGCAACAAGCTCGCTGCGTGACTCCGAATCGCGAAGCAGCTCGAATAACGTAGCCTCGCCAACCTCCTCAAGCAGCCTTACCATCTTCTCGATCATTTCCTCGACCGAGATCACCTTACGCTTGATAAGGGGATTAACAAGCTCGGTGGGGTGTCTCTGTGACTCGGCAACCTTCATTCGGCGGAGAACCGAGTCAAGTGCCTTGACCAGCATATTTGCATCAAGATTAAGGGGCAGACCACGCTCGGGCGGTATCTCGTCGGTGCCCTTTACGTATCTTCCCGAGTATTCCTCATATCGGGGCTTAAGCTCGTTTGCCACCAGCTTTGCCTGCTGGTAGAGCAGCAGGGCGTCGGCAATCTCGCGGC
>JAZNWM010000284.1:0-3295 GCA_045593345.1 Eubacteriales bacterium | reverse complement strand
CAAACGGCAGCACATGCTTCGAACGTCGGAGGGCTCCATGTCGCTGTTGACGTAGTTGGAGAAGTAGGGAGTACCGTACTTGGAGGTCATTTCGAAGAGAAGCTTGTTGTTCTCGGTCTCGGACCAGTCAAAGTCACGGGTAATGGGGTAGGTGGGAATGGGATACTGGAAGCCGCGGCCGTTGTAGTCGCCCTCGATCATCGTCTCGATGAAGGCACGGTTTATCATATCCATCTCGGCCTTACAGTCACCGTAGGTAAAGTCCATCTCCTTGCCGCCTACGATAGCGGGAAGATTCTTAAGATCCTCGGGCACGGTCCAGTCGAGAGTGATGTTGGAGAAGGGAGCCTGGGTTCCCCAGCGGGAGGGGGTATTTACGCCGTAGATAAAGGACTCGATGCACTTCTTGGTTTGATCGTAGGTAAGGTTGTCCACCTTTACGAAGGGAGCAAGATAGGTATCGAAGGAGGAGAAGGCCTGAGCACCCGCCCACTCGTTCTGCATAATGCCGAGGAAGTTGACCATCTGGTTACAGAGGGATGCAAGATGCTTTGCGGGAGCAGAGGTTATCTTACCCGTCACGCCGCCAAGACCCTCCTGAATAAGCTGCTTCAGCGACCAGCCGGCACAGTAGCCGGTAAGCATAGAAAGGTCGTGAAGGTGAATATCGGCGTTTCTGTGAGCGTTGGCGATCTCGTCGTCATAGATCTCAGAGAGCCAGTAGTTTGCAGTAATAGCACCCGAATTGGACAGAATAAGGCCGCCGACCGAGTATGTAACGGTGGAATTCTCCTTTACACGCCAGTCGCTGATCTTAACGTAGTTATCAACGGTAGCCTTGTAATCGAGAACGGTGGAACGCATATCACGAAGCTTTGCGTGCTGGCGGCGGTAAAGAATGTACGCCTTGGCAACGTCGTCATAGCCCGCCTGAATAAGCACGGACTCTACGCTGTCCTGAATGTCCTCAACCGAGATATGACCGTCCCTGATCTTCGGCTCGAAATCAGCGGTAACCTTAAGTGCGAGAAAATCTATAATATCAGGTGTATAATTACGCTCCTGAGCATCAAATGCAAGAGCAATTGCACCGGCGATCTTCCTTATGTCAAATTCGATGATCTTACCATCGCGTTTAATTACGGTATACATTGTGTCATTTCCTTTTTTAGTAGTTAATTTGGGGCAGATTTTCGCCATTTTCCGCAGAGTGCAGAAGGCCTTAACATCATACCATATTTCATGTAAAAAGTCAATAACAAAACACCATATTTTGTGTTAAAAACACATTTTCGTCACAATATATAGAGAATAAACCAATAGCAAACTTTTATTTACAAAATGAACATCCGTTCCAAAAAATTATATATTTTCAGTATTTTCAAGGTTTTTTTCTTTGATAAATTATATTTTTTACTATTTTGCCCGGGATAAACCCCATTTCTCGTCCTTTTTCATTTGTGCAACATTCACATATTGCCCGTTTTTGATGCAAGATGCGTGAAATTTGCCTGTTTTTGAGTCATTATGAAAATAAACAAAAAATCCTGCAAAAAAACCTGCACCGCATCAAAAAAGCGGAGGATGTTGCTCCTCCGCTTATATATAATATTTAGGTAGCTTATGCAACGGTCTTCGCACGGTCACAGCTCTCTTATCTTATCTCTGCATTCGGGATATATTTCCTGAGCCGTTCCAAAAGGTCGCGGGTTTCATCCACGGTAAAGGGTGTGAAGCCACCCACCAGAAGATCTCCCTCGTCGCGGTAGGTCTGAAGGAAGTATTTTTCCCCGCCCGCGAGCCATCGTCCGATCAGATCAATATCCTCCGCAGTATGAAGCTCACGCATCAGGGTGGTGCGGAACTCAAAGTCTACCCTGCCCTCCATCAGTATTGCCGCCGATTCCTTCACCCTCTGTATCATTGCTTGCGAATTACCGATTTCACCCGTTGAGCCCTCGCCACAGTGTGTCAGTCCTGCCGTAAGAGGATATTTTTCGGGAGAGTTCTTTATATCCATCGCAACGTAGTCAACAAGCCCGCCGTCGATAAGGCGGCGAAGCATATCGGGGTTTGTGCCGTTGGTATCAAGCTTTACCTCAAAGTCCAGCGACCTGATCTCCGCAACAAGCTCGGCCAGGCGAGGATAGAGTGTTGGCTCTCCGCCACTGATACAAACGCCCTGCAATCTGCCGACTCGTGATTTGAGAAACTCAAGCAGCTCATCTGCACCCATCAGGTGGGGCGTGCCATCGGTCAGCACGAGCGAGCCGTTATGACAGTAGGGACAGCGGAAATTACAGCCGCCGAGAAAAACCGTACAGGCGAGCCTGCCCGGGTAGTCCAGTAGCGTCAGCTTCTGCAGTCCGTATATTTTTATACTCTCCATTTTATCACCTCGTGTCCTCTTCTGCGGTTGCGTCCTACCCGTCAATTTGCCGGGGCATAAGAGCCGCACTTCTCTCAGGAAGGTTCGCCGCTCTCCGATGGGCGTCACCGTCCTACCACTCTTTGTTACATACATTATATAATATTTTCGGGGTGGCGTCAAGGGTAAAAATCCGATATGAAAATTTTGTTTTTTTGCTCTTCAAAAAATATTTTTCATCTTAGGAAACGCCTTGTTTTCAGCCGTTAAAAACGAAAATAATCCCTTTGAATATCAAAAAACAAAAATCGCGAGGCAATTTCAAAAAATTCGGATATTTCAAGGGGCGATTTCTGAAAAACGGGTTAAATTTCAATTTTTTCGCACTTTTTTCGCAAAAAATCAAACTTTTTTCGATTTTTTTAATCCAAAAATCGCTTTTTCAAAACTTTTTTCAAAATCAGGGCAAATTCTCCAAACTCGCTTTCGTAAACTATAGTTTACAATATCAAGGCAATTCCAACTGCAAACCGAACGGCAAAACATAGTTAAAAATCCTCTTGACAAACCGCCTGTGTTTTGCTATAATAGTATAGCGATTTGCATTCGGGCGGTCCTCCGGCGAGAGGATCTCACCGACCGTAACGGCCGTCTCCTCGACCTTGCTAGTGGCCTGATTAATCGCCATCGACCTTGACTGTCACGTCGGTCAAAGGAAACCAAAAATACAAATCATCGAGGCGTAGCGAAGGTGGTATCGCGCCAGTTTCGGGTACTGGAGACCGTGGGTTCAAGTCCCGCCGCTTCGACCAAAAAGATAAGGACAGCCCTTGCGGTTGTCCTTATCTTTTTTGTTGAAGTCGGTGTTGCGACTCGAACGCAGTTGCGTCAGCAACCGGGGTTCGCATATCCCACCCGAAGATCTGA
>JAZNWM010000283.1:0-2763 GCA_045593345.1 Eubacteriales bacterium | reverse complement strand
TCTCTTGACTCATCGGGCATATGCGAGAGCTTTGCTGTCATTCCTACAGCCTTCCCCTTGGGGAAGGGGGACCGTCCTTGACGGTGGATGAGGTGCGACGGTATTAAAGCAGTATGCAAATCAAGCCGTTAGACCCCTCGTTAATGATCTTTCCAAGCGTCTCGCCCAGCTTTTCTCTTGACTCATCGGGCATATGCGAGAGCTTTGCTGTCATTCCTACAGCCTTCCCCTTGGGGAAGGGGGACCGTCCTTGACGGTGGATGAGGTGCGACGGTATTAAAGCAGTATGCAAATCAAGCCGTTAGAGCCTTCATTTATAATCTTACCAAGCGTCTCTCCAAGCTTCTCTCTTGACTCATCGGGCATATGCGAGAGCTTCGCCGTCATACCGTCGCTGACCATATCGTAAAGTGATCTGCCGAACATATTATACTCCCATACCTTGTCGGGATTTTCCTCAAATTCACCTTGCAGGAACTTGACGACCTCCTCGGATTGCTCCTCCGAGCCGATAACGGGGCAGAGATCTGCCTTGATCCCCGTCTTTATCATATGAATAGAGTCGGCGTGGGCCGTCACCTTAACGCCGTAGCCGTTCGACTGTTTAACAAGGGTGGGCTCCTCCAGCTTCAGCTCCTTCATCGTGGGCATAACGATGCCGTAGCCCTTTTCCTCAACGTCAAGCAGGGCGGACTCTATCCTTTCGTATCTTTCGCGAATGTCTGCAAGCCGCTTTATGGTTGACAGCAGCTGCTTCTCGCTTATAACCTCAATTCCACAGGTCTCGCTTATTATTCTGTAGAACTCGCCGCTGTCTACGGGTATATTGAACTGAGCCACGCCGTCACCTGCATTTACCGAGATACGCTCAAAATTATAGCCCTCGGACAGCTTTTTTTCTATGTCGCCAAGCTTCTCAACTCCGTCGGCGAAGCTTCGTATATCTTCAAGTATTCCTGCCTTAAGGGGATGGGAATCGGGAAGCACCTGCGTCCACTCGGGCATAGTGAAGCTCATTTCACGGACAGGGAACTCTGCCAGCACAAGGGCGAGTATCTCGCGGATATCCTCGGCATCAAGCTCGGGGCAGCAGACCAGTGCGACGGGCGAGCCGTATTTCTCCTCAAGCTCGTGTGCCAGCTCGTGTGCCTCCTCACTGTGAGGATTTGCAGAGTTGAGGATTATGGCAAAGGGCTTGCCCAGCTCCTTCAGCTCTCTTGCGACTCTCTCCTCGGCAGGAATATAGCTATCCCTGGGGATACCTGCAATGCTACCGTCGGTCGTGACCAGCATTGCTATTGTGGCGTGCTCGCCTATAACCTTGCTTGTTCCAAGCTCTGCTGCCTCGGAGAAGGGCATAGCCTCATCCGACCAGGGAGTGATTACCATACGGTTCTCGCCATTTTCCTCCGCACCGAGAGCTCCGTCCACAAGATAACCCACGCAGTCAACCATCTTTACGCGGAATTCTATTCCCTCGTCCAGCACCACCTTTACCGAGTCGTCGGGGACGAACTTTGGCTCGGTGGTCATAATCATCCTGCCGGATGCACTCTGCGGCATCTCGTCAAGCGTACGCTGACGGTCATATTCGTCCTCGATGTTGGGAATAACCACGCTGTCAAGGAATCGGTGAATAAATGTGGACTTGCCCGTCCTTACAGGGCCAACCACACCTATGTAAATATCACCGCCGCCCCTCTTTGCAATATCCGAATAAATGGAATTATCACTCATATTCTTCTCCTTTTTGAAAAAACTTTCATAAAAGCCTATGAGCCATAATTTCAAAATATCCCGATTTAATAAAAAAAGGTAAAAAACGCAGAATATCATACGTTTTTTACCTTTTTTCTTTGTTTTATACCATATTATGCCTTGTTGGCAGAGCCGAAAAGCTCAATCTTCTCGCGAACGGTTGCCTTGATAGCTTCAGTACCCGGAGCAAGAAGCTTTCTGGGATCAAAGCCCTTACCCTGAAGGTCCTTGCCCTCCTCAATATAGGTTCTGGTTGCTGCCGCGAAGGAAAGCTGGCACTCGGTGTTTACGTTGATCTTGGATACGCCGAGAGAAATAGCCTTCTTGATCATATCGGCAGGAATACCTGTCCCGCCGTGAAGAACAAGGGGCATATCGCCGGTCTGCTTGCTGATGGCCTCAAGAGTCTCGAAGGAAAGACCGGGCCAGTTTGCAGGATACTTGCCGTGAATATTACCGATGCCTGCGGCGAGCATCGTTACGCCGAGATCTGCAATCATCTTGCACTCTGCGGGATCAGCACATTCGCCCGCACCGATAACGCCGTCCTCTTCACCACCGATAGAACCAACCTCGGCCTCGAGGGAGATGCCTTTCTCGTTACAAACAGCAACCAGCTCCTTGGTCTTTTCAATATTCTCGTCAATGGGGTAGTGCGAGCCGTCGAACATTACGGAGGAGAAGCCTGCCTCAATGCACTTGTATGCGTGCTCGTAGGAGCCGTGGTCGAGGTGAAGTGCAACGGGAACGGTGATGCCGAGCCCCTCAATCATACCCTCAACCATACCGACGATGGTCTTATAGCCGCACATGTACTTACCGGCACCTTCGGACACGCCGAGAATCACGGGGGACTGCAGCTCCTGCGCAGTCAGCAGGATGGCCTTGGTCCATTCCAGGTTATTGATGTTGAACTGGCCAACGGCGTACTTGCCTTCGCGAGCCTTGTTCAGCATTTCCTTAGCAGAAACTATCATAATAATTATCTCCTTTGTTTTTTGATGT
>JAZNWM010000282.1:0-1824 GCA_045593345.1 Eubacteriales bacterium | reverse complement strand
ACTTGTTTAACAATGTTATACTATTGACAAGTACAACCCATTTTACAACAACTTTTCAGCGAGGTTAATATGGAAATCAAACGTGACAGGTATTTGAAGCAATTAATTTCATATATGTGGGACGGTCAAGTCAAGGTTATCACCGGCATAAGACGCTGTGGCAAGTCCTTTCTTTTGAACACCCTATTCAAAAAGTATCTTTTGTCCCGGGGCGTTGAGGAGGGGCAGATCATTTCGATCGCTCTTGATCTGCTGCGAGATATTCGCTTCAGAAATCCGCTGGAGCTTTCCTCCTACGTGCAAGAGCTTGTAGCGGGGAGCGAGAAGCAGTTTTATCTCTTTATCGACGAGATACAGATGAGCGACGAGGTGGCTAATCCATACAGTCCCGAGGGAAAGAGGATCACCTTCTATGATGCACTTAACGATCTGCGTAGTCTGCCGAATCTTGACGTTTACGTGACGGGAAGCAACTCAAAGATGCTGTCGAAGGATATTCTCACCGAGTTCCGCGGACGGAGTGATGAGATAAGGGTGCATCCGCTCAGCTTCTCGGAATACTATTCTGCCGTTGGCGGTGATAAGAGCGAGGCCTTTGATAATTACGCATATTTTGGCGGTATGCCGCTTTGTCTCTCACGCCCCGACGATTCGGCGAAAACCAGATATCTTTCCTCGCTGTTTGAGGAGGTTTATCTTAAGGACATCGTGGAGCGGCATAAAATCGAGCGTGAGGACATTTTATCACAGACATTGGATCTTATTTGCTCATCGGTAGGCTCTCTTACCAACCCGACGAAGATATCAAACACCCTGAGAAGCGTCCAACAGGTCAGCGTTTCGCAGAACACCATCAAGTCGTATATCGGTTATCTTGAGGATTCGTATCTCTTCTCAGAGAGCAAGAGATATGACGTAAAGGGCAGGTCTTATTTTGATTTCCCCTACAAATACTATTGTGAGGACGTGGGGCTCAGAAACGCCCGCGTAGGCTTCCGCCAGCTTGAGATGACGCATATTATGGAGAATATCATTTACAACGAGCTTATTATCCGTGGCTATCAGGTGGACGTGGGCGTGGTCTACTCGAGGGAGCTTGATAAAAACAAGAACTCTGTAAGAATTCCTCGCGAGATAGATTTCGTTATTAACGACGGTAGCAAGCGTGTTTACATCCAGTCGGCATACGCGATGGAGAGCGAGGAGAAGCAGGCGAGCGAGCTTCGCCCCTTCTCTTTGACGGGCGATTCCTTCCCGAAAATCATCGTTCGCCACGACGTCGGAAGGCGGTGGTATGATGATAACGGTGTTTTGAATATCGGAGTTATTGATTTTCTGCTTGATGAGACTTTAATATGATTTCAGAGCGTTACGCGAAGGCGTGACGCTCTTTTTACTTTGCATAGAGCCGTGAAAATGGCTCTTTTTTGTTCGTTTTTTACTCGTTTTTTGTATCTCATTTTCACTTTATTCTCCGTCAGAAATGTGGTCAAAAAATGTGAAAAGTGCAGCATTTTCAAGGGGTTTGGGCGTTTTTGCACAGAGGGACGAACTCTGCGAAGACTGTAGGAGTGTGCGACTGGCTTTTTGTCGGTGTTGTCTTAACTCGGAACGGCGGGGAAAATGGGCGGATTTTCGCCTTTTTACTGCCGTGGCGGTGACGCCAAAGGCGACAAGACAAATGGCGGGCGTGTCCACAACATGCAGGCAAAGCCGAGAAAATTCGAATGAATTTTCGATGGCAACTATTCTAAGAAGGAGGATTGCTTGAATGGAAAACATCAAAAAACTCTGGGAAAAACGCAACGAGATCGTTAAACCAGT
>JAZNWM010000281.1:0-3294 GCA_045593345.1 Eubacteriales bacterium | reverse complement strand
TATCGATATCCTGAAGGATATCAGAGCCCGTACCGATAAGCGAAGCTCCTCTTACAGCCTCGCATATCTTACCGTTTCTGACGATATAGCCCTCGTTAACGGCAAAGTTGAAGGCACCCGTAAGGGGGTTGACCGAGCCGCCGCCCATAGACTTGGCATAAAGGCCGTACTCAATAGAAGCGATGATGTCCTCATTCTTATCGGGGCCGTTGTCGATATAGGTGTTGGTCATTCTGGAGGTGGGCTCGTAGGCATAGCTCTGACGGCGGCTGTTGCCCGTCATAGGCATACCCATACGGCGAGAGCCAAGACGGTCTACCATATAGGATTTGAGAACGCCTTTCTCTATGAGAACGTTACGCTGAGTGGGATTGCCCTCGTCGTCGATGTTTACAGAGCCCCAGGCATTGGGAATAGTGCCGTCGTCTATGGCGGTGACCTTCTCGTTAGCTATCCTCTGACCGAGCTTGCCGCACATCTGAGAGGTTCCCGTACCGACCGAGGTAGCCTCGAGCGAGTGACCGCAGGCCTCGTGGAAGATAACGCCTCCAAAGCCGCTCTCGATCGCAACCGGCATCTGTCCCGCGGGGCAATAATCTGCCTCCAGATTGGTGATAGCCTGTGCCGCTGCCGTTCTGCCGATCTCCTCGGGCGGGAAGAGGTCGAATACCTCAAGGCCCATACCGCGACCGGGAGAGCAGGAGCCGTTCTGATTCTCACTGCCGGAGGAGGCAACTGCATTTACCGCCATTCTTGTACGAACGTGGCGGTCGGTCTTAAGAAGTCCCTCGGTATTAGCAACCAGAATGGTGTGGTCTACGGTGATCAGGTTGCCGACCGACTGAACGATGCGGCTGTCGTATGCTCTTGCCGCGTCGGTAGCAAGGCGAAGAAGGTCGCACTTTATCTTATTATCCGCAGAAGCGGGATTGATCCTTACAGGGTGGATGTCGTTAACGGCGGTGGGCTTCAGAATGATATTCTGCTCTGCGTGACCCTCGCCCATAGCCTCGGCAACCGCTCTTGCACATCTGATAAGTCCCTCTCTGGATATATCCGAGGTGGATCCGTATACGGTTCTGGTACCGAGAAAGGCACGGATGCCCACGCCGGATACGGTATTATCGGCAATAGCGTCGATTCTGCCACTCAGAAGAGTGACGGAGCCGTTTCTGGTAAGCTCCCAATACACCTCGGCAAAGTCCGCACCCGTGGATACGGCAATACCGAGTATTTCTTCAATAATTTTCTGATTATTGATCATTTATTTTCTCCTTCTTGAAATAATTTTTAAAATATTTCACTATTATATAGCATAGCACATTTTTCACCTATAATCAAGAGGATTTTTTCAACAAATTAAAGCATAAATGAACAAAATATAGGTTTTTGACAATTATTTTTCAAAAATTACTTGACAAGTGACAAAGAACAATGTATACTAAACTAACCCAAGCGTATTATTGCCGGTAAAGGAGGGTTATAAAATGCCGGGCAAAGAAGATCTCAGAGTAAGAAAAACCAAGAAAGCACTGTTTGATGCCTTTATGCAGCTGCTCTGCACCAAGCCGTTTGACGAGATAACCGTAAACGAGCTTTGCGATGCGGCGGGAGTCAGACGTGCCACCTTCTACAAGCATTACTCGGACAAGTTTGATTTCCTTAACGCATACACGCGTTTGTTAAGAGACAGATTCGACAGAATGGTTGCCAAGGGTGGCAAGCCTGCACTCACGGTAGACTATTACGTTGCATACGCCAAGCGTCTGGTGCATTTCATTGACGAGAACTCGGCTGCAATCCAGAATATCTGCCACAGCAACCTGTTCCCCTCTGTGCTTGCAATAATCGTTGAGCAAAATTACAGAGATACCTGCGACAGACTCCGCATAGCTGTTGCCGACGGTATGGAGCTTAACGCATCGGTGGAGACCATTGCCGCTATGTGTACGGGAGGCGTTGCCGCCTGCATCTACACATGGATAAAGGGCGAGCAGAAGATGACTCCCGAAGAGCTCAGTGAGCAGGTAGGCGTCGTAATTGCCGATATTCTTACCTGATATCAGATTAGTTAAATAAAAAAGCAGAGGCTATCATTACGACGCCTCTGTTTTTTATTTTTGCATTTTTACTTGTTCGAGTCAACGTAGGGCATATACGCCTTCAGGTAATCTATACCCGAGAGGAGCGTGGTGAAGCCCATAACCGCCATCGCAACGTAAGAGAGAATATGATTATCGCATACGAAGGAGATGGCATCTGCCTTGATTATCATAGGAATCGCAGGCTCAAGAATGATGGCAACGGTGCCAACCATCTGTGAAACGGTCTTGATCTTGCCCAGCATACTTGCCGCAACGACGATACCGCTCTTGCCTGCCACCACAAGGCGAAGGCTGGTCACACCCAGCTCGCGAAGGAGGATGACGAGAACCACCCAGACGAAGACGAGTGCAAGAGTCGTATCACCGCGAAGAAGCATCCACACGAGTATGGATATCATTGAGGAGAGCACCATAAACTTATCAGCCAGCGGATCGATAAATTTTCCGAAATCGGTGACGAGATTATACTTTCTCGCTATCTTGCCGTCAAGCATATCGGTAAGTGCTGTGACGATATATACAAGTGCGGGAACGATAAAGCCCCATATACCCGCCCCACGCATAAAAAGAAGAGTGGCGACAAAGGCGGGGACAAGAAGGCATCTTACGATAGAGAGTGTGTTGGGAATATTCATTGACGACTTTTTCATCGGTATGACCTCACTTAAATTATTGCTTCGCCCACAAGGTCGTAGTCCATAGCCTCGGTGATCTCCACCTCTACGAACTCGCCCCGGGAAAGCTGCTTTGACGATTTGAAATAAACTCTGCCGTCTACGTCGGGAGCGTCGGCATAGGAGCGTCCGTGATAGATCTCGGCGATCCTGTCATAGCCCTCGCAAAGAACGGTAAGCCTTGAGCCGATGCGGGAGGCAGTAAGCTCCTCGGCAACGGTAAGCTGGGTCTGCATAAGGCAGTCGTATCTGTCCTGCTTCACCTGCTCGTCGATCTGATCCTCCATCTCTGCGGCGGCAGTTCCCTCCTCCGGCGAGAAGGTAAAGGCACCGAAGCGGTCGAACCGAGCCTCCTTCACAAACTCGCAAAGCTTGGCAAAGTCCTCATCGGTCTCCCCGGGGAAGCCGACCATTGCGGTGGTGCGGAGAATTATACCCGACACGCTATCGCGAAGACGCTTTACTGCGTCGCAAATAAGCTGCTTTCCGCCGTGGCGGTTCATTCGCTTAAGAAC
>JAZNWM010000280.1:0-2261 GCA_045593345.1 Eubacteriales bacterium | reverse complement strand
CCTTGGCTCACAGAACGACATGGCTACGATCCGACTTAGAAGAAGGTTACGAAGGTTCTCGGAGAACACCTTAAGAGCACCCTCGCAGGCGTCGTCGAAGAGTGTAGTACGAACCTCCCTCTCTATCGCGGGGAAGAGGAGTCTGTCGTATGCGTCGCGGATTGTAGCCATAAGGTAAGGAAGTGCGGGCGACTTCTTATTGGTAATAACCTTGGATACGATCTGTGCGATACCGTCCTCCTCGGGAAGAGTGACCGCAACCTTAAGGAATTCCTCCTTCTCACCACGGTTGATGGCAAGGACACGGTGGCCCTTAAGCTTCTTTATAGGCTCGGAGAAATCATAATAATTCTCGTAGACGCTGGTCTCCTCGGTAGTACCCTTGGAGGTAAGGCTTCCGTTACTCATAGTGAACTCACGCAGCATCTTTCTGATCTCGGCGTTGTTTGAGATATCCTCGGCGATAATATCGCTGGCTCCCTGAAGAGCCGTCTCGACGGTGGGAACAGCCTTATCCTTCTCGTCACAGATAACGATAAACTGCTCGGCGTATACGGGGATCTCGGGATCGTATACGTCCCTCTGCTCCATAATATAGTTTGCCAGGGGCTCAAGTCCCTTATCTCTTGCAACAGACGCACGAGTCTTTCTCTTGGGACGGTAAGGAAGATATATATCCTCAAGCTCTACGAGTGTTTTTGCATTATTAAGAGCGAAGGTGATCTCGGGTGTAAGCTTACCCTGTGCATCGATAAGATTAGAGATCTCCTCACGACGCTCATCCATCTTGCGAAGGTAGTTAAGTCTGTCGTTCAGATCACGAAGGGTGGCGTCGTCAAGTCCGCCGGTAACCTCCTTACGGTATCTGGAAATGAAGGGAATGGTATTTCCCTCGTCGATAAGAGCAACGGTCTCCTTGACCTGCTCCTCCTTGATTTTAAATTCCTCTGCAAGAGTCTTTAAAATGTCCATTTGATTCTCCTTTGAAATACACTTTTGAAATACAGGTCGCTTTTGCGACAAAAATTATCCCTGCTGCTCGAGAAGACAAATCTCCTCGGCGGTGAGAAAACGCCACTCTCCGCGGGCAAGCGAGGTATCCAGCGAAATACCGCCGAAGCTGATACGCTCAAGGCTCGTCACACGGTTATTCTGTGCGGCTATCATACGCTTTATCTGATGATATTTACCCTCGGTCAGCGCTATTCTGCCCTGACGTCTGTCCTCCGAGAGATAAAGCTCGGCGGGCTTACACTCATAGCCGTCGGCAAGCGTCACGCCGTCCGAAAACAGCTGCTCTGCCCCATCACGAAGGGGCTCTGCCGCGGTGAAGAAATATTCCTTCGTCACGTGGTGCCTCGGCGAAAGAAGCGAGTGTGCCAGGGGGCCGTTGTTGGTAAGTATCATAAGTCCGACGGTATCGCGGTCAAGTCTGCCGACGGGAAACAGCTCGCGTCGTCTGAGCTCCTCGGGAAGAAGCTCGGTAACGTAAGGCAGGCTCTTATCATCGGTGGCACTGACGTAGCCCTCGGGCTTATTCAGCATAACGTAGGTGTATTTCTGATATATCACCTCGCGGCCGAGAAAGGTCACACGACACCTATCGGGATCGATATGTGCCGAGCAGTCGCGGATGGGCTGACCGTCAACCAGGATGCCGCCCGACCTTGCGACCTTCGCCGCCTCCCGTCGGGTACAAAGCCCCAGCTCGGACAAAAGCTTGTCTATTCTCATATTCTCTGCCCTCGCTTTCCTGAATTTCGGCCCAAAATACACCATTATTAATTATACCACATAAATATTTAAAAGTAAAGGGGAAATTTAAAAAAGATGTTTTGCAAGGTAAAGAATCATAAAAAAATCCGCCCCGAAAATGAGGCGGATTATAGCTTGACATCCGTTTAGATTTTTTTCAGCTGCTCCTTCTTAAACTGCAGCATATACAGATCGTAATATCTGCCGCGAAGCTTCAGAAGCTGGTCGTGATTGCCCTGCTCTACTATCTCGCCGTGGGAGAGCACGATGATCTTGTCGGCGTGCTGGATAGTAGACAGACGGTGGGCAACGATGAGCATAGTGCCGATATTCATCATCTTCTCAAGCGAGTCCTGGATAAGAAGCTCGGTCTCGGTATCGATGTTCGCCGTGGCCTCGTCGAGAATCATTACGGCGGGCTTATGCACTATGGTTCTGGCGAAGGAGAGAAGCTGACGCTGGCCTGCGGAGAAGTTGTTACCCCTCTCACGCACCTCCTCGTCAAG
>JAZNWM010000279.1:0-3479 GCA_045593345.1 Eubacteriales bacterium | reverse complement strand
ATGGCTACGATCCGACTTTTATAATTAAGGTTCAAGAAAGGAGTGTCAAAATGAAGAAGATTATTTGCAAAAAGGAATACGATACCGAAACCTCTACCTTTATCAAGAAGGTGACTGTTGGTACCTACGGCGATCCCGCAGGCTACGAGGAGTGCCTCTTCGTTACCGAGGGCGGCAACTACTTCCTTTACGTTAACGGCGGTGCAGAGTCCAAGTATCCTACCGAGGATATCAAGCGTATGTCTAAGAAGGTAGCAGACGAGTGGATCGCTAACAACTAATTCTTCTGTCATCTTTGGCTAAAATCGCAGACTGCTTCCGCTCGGAGTAGATGACTACACCTTCGGGACACATTCCGCGATTTTATCTCAAAGCTGACTATCGAATTGCATCCTTCTGTCATCTTTGACTAAAATCGCCGTTTGCTTAACTATCGGCGTAGATAACTACGCCTTCGGAGCGATTTCGCGATTTTATCTCAAATCTGACTATTGGATCATATTCCACACAAAAACGGCTGTATATTGACAGCCGTTTTTTATTCTCGGTAACGAGAGAGTTATCGGAAAGCTTGTAAGAAAGGGAGATCCTCTCGTTGAGAGAGTGATAAGCTGGGCCGAGAACGTTAAGAAAAGTCTCGCCGGTGAGGGTGAAATCAAAAAAAAGAAGGATGCCGAAACCTTGCTGATGCAAAATGCCCACAGCAACACGTCCAAGACGCAGGTCGGTCAACCTTCTAATAACAGTATAACCGATTCTACGGAAAAAGTCAATAGTGATACTAAATTATCTTACAAGACTCCTGCCGAAAGCAAGGTTTACAAGCGAATTGCCGAGACGGTTCTTTCTCATCTGAAGCCGTACCTCCACGGCCTTAACCTTTCTCATATCAAGGCAGAGATCAAGCATAAGTACGACGAAAAAACGGCTGTCAACCGACAGCCGTTTTTTTATATTTTATTCACTTCAAATAAGACTTATCAACTTTTGCCTCTGCAGAGAATCTCTTGATGCTCTCGATACCGCCCTTGCATCCGCCCTTGGTAGAGTAGCCGTGGGAGGCGTGGCAGATAACCAGGCCGTTCGGGGCATAAAGACGGAAGCGGTATTCACCCGCCTTGTCAATATAAATCTCCCATTTCGGGCAGGGAAGTGACACAACCTTCTTCAACGTGGTGTCCTCAATATCGCACTTGGGTGCGTTGGCAATAACGCTGTTAATACCCGTCATCACCGCACTTGTGGATGAGTATATCTGCGAGTAGGCAATAACCGTATGATTAGATGCGTAAAGGCTGAAGAAATATCTTCCGTCCTTCGCACGTCTGATATCCCACTTGCCGTTGGCGGTGGCAGAGCCCTCCTTGATGGCAACCGCACCCTTTACCTCGGGCGAATTGTCGGTAAGCTCCTTGGTCTTTACTGCCTTTTTGGGTTCAGCAGGCTTCCTTGCCTCATCCTTTTTCTGTGGCTTTGCCGCTGACCTTTCGCCATCCTTCTTCGTCTTGGAGGCGGCGGGCTTTGCCGCTTCAGCCTTGACCGATTTCGTCGCAGCTGCCTTTTTGGGAGCCGCCTTCTTGGGCTCGTCAGCCTTCGGCTTCTCGGTCCCTGCCTCTACCTTAGGCTTCTTTGCATCGGTAGATTTTGCTTTAGGCTCCTCAGCCGCCTTTTTGGGAGCCGCCTTCTTTTGCTCGACAGCCTTAGGCTCGGTCTTTTTCTTGGATGCCTGCTTCGCTACGGGAGGGAAATCCTCCTTAAAATACTCCTGCTGACCGTCGTCATCCTCGTTCTTCTTGCCAAAAATTGATTTGAAGAGAGCCATAAATAAATCCTCCGTTGTTTTTTACTATATTTTATCATACATTTTGCAAAAATACAACGAAAAACCCAAAAAAATCCTATTCTTTTTCTCTTTTTCTCTCAATTTCTCCCTTAAGGTAGTCAAGGGCGTCGCTTATACCGCCGATCTGGTCTATCAGACCGCACTCCACAGCCTCGTATCCGTTCAGTATGGATCCGATATCATTGACCAGCGTGTCGGTTCGGTTTATAAGCCGCCTGAAATACTCCTCGCTTACCCCCGAGTGCGAGATGATAAACCTGATTATCCTGTCCTGCATCTTCTCAAGGTAATTGAAGGCCTGCGGTACGCCAAGCACCACGCCGCTCGTCCGTACGGGATGTATGGTCATTGTCGCACTCGGCACGATAAAGGATCTGTCTGCACTTACCGCCAGCGGCACACCGATAGAATGACCACCGCCCAGCACCACCGATGCCGTCGGCTTGCTAAGGCTTGAGATAACCTCCGCCATTGCCAGTCCCGCCTCCACGTCACCGCCAAGGGTGTTTATCAATATGATGATTCCGTCTATTCTCTCGCTCTCCTCAATTGCCACCAGCGTGGGAATTACGTGGTCGTATTTCGTCGCCTTCTGCGTGCTGTCGAGGATATAATGCCCCTCGATCTGCCCGATTATAGTAAGGCAGAAGATGCCGCCACCCTCGGCTTCAATCAGGGCAGCACCCTCCTTTTTCATCTCCTCGCCCAGGTTTTCCTTGTTTTTTTCAAGCTCACTTCCCATATATTTTTCCTCTCTTTATTACTTTATGTATTTTTTTCGATAATCTTTGCGTTTATGCATTGATTTTCAAAAATATTTGTGATATAATATACGGTGGATTATCGTGGACTCTTTGAGTCCAGGGAATAAAAATCAGTTAAGGAGATTCAAAATGAAAAAGGTTATTGTTGAAACCTCTGCAAGACACATTCATCTCAGCCGCGAGGCAGTTGATCATCTCTTTGGTGAGGGCTATCAGCTTACTAATAAGAAGGAGCTTAGCCAGCCCGGTCAGTATGCCTGTGCCGAGAAGCTTCTCGTAGTCGGCCCCAAGGGCTCGCTTAAGGCCTCTATCCTTGGCCCTACAAGAAATGCCAGCCAGGTTGAGATTTCTCTTACCGACGCCCGTTCTATCGGCGTTTCCGCTCCCATTCGCGAGTCGGGTGACATCAAGGGCAGCGGTGCCTGCAAGCTTGTTAACCCCGAGAACGGTAAGGAGCTTGAGCTTTCCGAGGGCGTTATCGCTGCGAAGCGTCATATTCACCTCACTCCCGAGGCAGCAGCCGAGATGGGCGTTGCTGATAAGGAGATCGTTTCCGTGAAGATCACCTCCGAGCGTACCGCTATCCTCGGTGACGTTGTAGTAAGAGTAAGCCCCAGCTTCGCTCCTGCAATGCACATTGACACCGACGAGGCAAACGCAGCTTGTGCTTTCGGCGAAATTTACGGTGAGATCGTAAAGTAATTTGAATAGTAATTTTATTTAAATAGTAATTTAATTTAAAAGGAGAACATAAATCATGGCAGAACTTGTTTTTTCCAAAGAAGTGGAAAATATGTGCGTTGTTGCCAAGGGACCTAATCACGGTCCTGCTCCCATTCCCGAAGAGGGCAAGTGGGTTAAGGCAAAGGACA
>JAZNWM010000278.1:0-2406 GCA_045593345.1 Eubacteriales bacterium | reverse complement strand
AATGGATTTTTTCTACCGCCGTTTGCCCCCTCTCGCCGTATGTATATACGCCTTCGGGTCGCAAAGCGACGCTTCTCGCCTAAATCTGACTATCCTCCAAAAGAGGCTGCCCCAAATTTGCATTTGAGACAGCCTCCCTTTTCAGTATTTAGCTAACGGGCTCTTCGCCGTCTAAAAATCTTTCCAGCAGTCTTGCCTTGGTCTCAAGCCAGGAGGTCTTATCCTCCTTCGAAAATCTGTAGCCGTCGAGCATACCCTTAAAGCCCACTATGGGCAGGGCACAAAGCTTTACTACACCGTCGATTACGGTGGACAGCGTCATATCCTCCTTGGCGGTCAGTATGACCGAGATGGTGAAGACCATACAAATTGTTGAGGGGATCAGCGAGGTCAGTGCGTCGAAGATCTTTCGCCTTTTCGGGTCTGCAAGCTCGCCGCGGGGAGAGGTGTGGCTGCCCGACATAAGCACCGTAGGAGTCAGCTTTATAGCCCTCATACTCTCGGCCTTACGGAAGACGCGGGTAGCCCGTCTGTCAAATTTACTGCCCGAACGGAAGGCACGGTAATCATTTTCGGAGTAGCCCTCCTCACCAAGATAGGACAGCCTCCTGTACTCAAGCTCACGCCTTGAATATTCAAGGCAAAAGGAGCGTAGCCCGTCAATATGCTCGGGCGTTATTCTTGCTCTTGCCGCCTCGTATTTTATCATAGCGTTTCGATAGCCCTCACACTCCTCGCCCTCACGCTCACCCGCATCCTCAAGCGAGAAATACATAAGATAGGAGGATAGGAGCATCACCGCCAGAGTGGTGGTAAAGCTCTCGCCTCCGAGGTCGGAGAAGGTCATATCGGTGAAGGTGACCAGCACCGCTATCACAAGCGTAATTACCGCAATAATCTTGCCCGCATTGGCGATAAGGGTGGAATATCCGCTCCTTACCGTACCGCCAAGCTCAAGCAGGTCGCTCATATTATCCCTTCTCATTCCTGTGACGTTCCTCCCCTGCCTCCCGCCAGACGGAAGCACACGGCACCCAGAAGGTTTCCGACGAAGCCGACGAAGGAAATTACCGTCATCTGATCTGCAATTCTCGACAGGGCGAGGAAGAGCAGAAACAGCACGAGCCATATAAGATATGAGCCGTAGCTTGTCAGGTGCTTTTTAATAAATTTGAATAGCGGAATCATTGCGATTATCAGCAAAAGGGCAGCCCCGCCGGCTATACAATACTGGTATCCCACCGATTTCCATAACGGAAAATACATCAGCGTGCATACCGCGGGAGGCAGAATACAGAGGGCAAAACCGAGAATATGTAAAGCAAGCTTTACAAAAACGTTATTTTTTCTCGATTTACTCATAGGATTTTAGCTCCTCTCTCATCTGGCGAATTTTCTCTCCGATTTCGTCCTTCTGGTATTGGGGAAGGGCAGAGGTCATAAAGACGGCGTACAGCATATCGATCTGTCCTTCAATCACTGTGTGAAGGGCATTACGCTCCTTAACGATCTGATCGTAGCTTTCGTACTGCCACTTGATGTCATCGAGCTCTCCACGCATCTGCTCAAGCGAATTACTGATATCCTGGAGCATAAGATCGGTCTCGGCCCTTGTTTGCTCACCGTCGGCCTTTACTCCGTCAATTGCACCCTTCAGCTTCGTCAGGGCATCGCGGAGGAGGGGAAGCAGTCCGCTCTTGTAGCCAAAGCCTACGATCAGCGTGCCGATGAAGGCTAGGGCAGAGAAGATTTTGTCGGCGTTAGTCTCTATTGCTGCATATATCTCATCAAAGAGGGTTTTAGCATTATCCCCACCGCCATCGGCTCTTTCGCTATTATCCGAGGAACCATCTCCACCTGTAAGGGTACTATCCTCGTTATTTACGCCGATATTCATATTGCTTTGGGGCTCGCTCCCACCTTCATACACGTTATTCGGCTCATCAGACCCGGAATCAAGGTCGGCGTCCTCCGGGGGCACGGTATCCGATTGCGTACCCTTCGCGGTATCGGTGACGCCCTCCGCTTCATCGGCGGGAATCACATCCTCTGCACCCGCGTAAAGACCGATGGTCAGCGAAAGCATCAGGGCGATAATCAGCCCAAGTGCGATTTTTTTATTTTTTTCTTTCATATTACTCCTTTCTGTCAGGGCTCGGATCTGAAAAGACTTGAGCCTGCAATTTTTCTGTAAAGCTCCTCTACCCGCTCCTCAAGAGCATCGACCCTCTTCGTCAGTCGTCTTTCACGAAGCGAGAGATTTCCGGTGTCCGAGTCGTCCGACTCGGCGGGAGAGGCAATACCGTGCTGGATTTTCATCCTCGGCAGATTCACGGTCATATCCGCCAGGATAAGATGAGGAGTATACTCACCGTCGCGAAGTCCTCTGGTATCAAGGGTACAGTC
>JAZNWM010000277.1:0-10112 GCA_045593345.1 Eubacteriales bacterium | reverse complement strand
GACATAGTATTAAACTATGTGATATACTGAAAGAAAAATACAGAAGGAGATTGATATGAAAAGAGTATTTACAATATTGATCGGAATCATTATTTCACTTGCGGTCATATTGACGCTTGTGGGATGTGTGAACGGCATTTTTCTTCACTCTCACGAATACAAGCCCGCTTTTGACGAGGACGGGCATTTTATGAAATGCGAGTGCGGCGAAATTACAGACCGCGTAAGCCATACGCTTGATTGGATTATAGATAAAGAGCCTACCTACACAGAGGCGGGCTATAAGCATCAGGAGTGTATTACTTGTAAATACAAAACCAATGAAAATACCGCAATTCAAATGCTGAAAGAAAAAAAGGTTTTAAAGAACGATAGCGAGCTTGTGCTAACATTGATCAAATATCTAAACTGGCTTGACAACAAAACATCCTATGATCTGCCTGCGGTAACTTTGGAAGATCAAATCAACAGCATTAAGGGAGGCGGGATACAGCCCTTGCTTGTGGACTTTGAGTCGAATAATTGCTACTTTGTCTGCGGATACCACAGCTGTGATGAAGATTTATCTGATAAAGGAGACTATTACTGTGCATCACAGTATACGTGGGTAGAATATGAAAGTGAAAAGAGTATAAAGGACAGCTATGATGATAAGGCGTTCATAGTAGCATTTCAGATAAACAGGCCCTCTCTTACTAAAAACATACTTAATGGGGATAAAAAAAGTCAATCTGTGGAAACTATAGATCTTTACACCCCCGAATTTGTAAACGGAACAAACGTAAGTACCTTCAAGGAGGTTGATAGTACCTATATTCATTTGACCGCATCTGAATCAGATATAGTATACCTCAGCTCTTACGAACCGAACTATCTTAACGAGATTTCCTGCGTCCATCTTGATGGTCGGTATTATATCGCATTGGAATTATATAACGTAGGTGTGGATGGGAAACGCTATGATTATGACAACAGTTGGAATTTAGGTGAGTACTATGATTCTATGATGGAGATTATGATTACCGGAAGATACAGTCAGATTATGTCATCCGGCTCAATGCGTCATTATGGATTGTTCGACATTGATGAGTTTGTGAATAAGATAGTAAAGGAGTAAGGGGATGAAAAATAAAAATAGAAGGCTTGTCGCTTTTGCTGTTACAATTGCATTGATTATAAATGCATTGATATTGTATTCTCAACCGATTTTTGCTCACGAATAGATGCTTGAAGTAACATATGATGATTGTATTTTCTGCGGTGAAATAGTTACGACGGGACAGTCCATAATGTCCACCACCCATCTGCCTCACACCGAGAACGGCAGTTATATAATGCCAAACGGAATTATCGTCCTTATGGACGAGGATATCGAGGCCTACCTTGACGGCACGCTGGAGTTTATTTACCCCACGGATGAGGAAATCGAGTGATTTTTCATATTTCTCCTATTAAATGACTATATAAATAGCTTTGGGGCTATCTCGTGTGAGATAGCCCCTTTTTATTGATCAATGCTGCCACAGTAAGAGTAAATAATACTCAGGACTGCGTATTTACTTTATCATTATATTTACGCACAAGCTCTCTGAACTCACTCTTGAACTCATCGTTCGCAAGGTCGAGAGTGGAAAGACGGTCGATAAGCGACGAAAGGTTTGCATCAGCCTTATATTCCGAGTCGCGAAGGATAAGGGCAAACTCGATAACCGAGGCAATAAAGAGATCCTGCTCGGTAGGTAATCCGTAATCACCGTTCGTTACGCTAAAGGTAAGCTCCTGCTCCTGTGTTGCATCACCACCTACGTTCTCGGTAGGCTTATATTTTATAATAACGTCAGCGAGGTTCAGGATGCTATCATAGACGAGCCAATCATCGCTCTTCATCTTTATCTCATAAACTACAGTAACGGTATGTCCCGAGCCGAGCTCGCCTGCATCGGTGTTCGAATCATTGAACTGATCCTCGGTAAGCAGCTTGTTCTCATATCCGATAAGACGGAAGGACTCTACCCATTCGGTATTAAAGGTAATGCCCGCCTTCACGTCCTTTGCCACAGTGACAAGACTGCCACCGATGTCGGTAACGAGAGCACGCTTTGCTTCCTTGACACTGTCTATATAGCTATAAGTACCGTTGCCCTTAAGTGCAAGGGTTTCCATCTTATCCGACTTAAGATTGCCTCTGCCAACGCCGTATACAGAGAAGTATATGCCACTCTGACGCTTCTCTGCAACCAGGTCCTCAAGTCCCTCAACAGAGCTTACGCCCACGTTAAAGTCACCGTCGGTAGCAAGGATAACACGGTTGTTGCCACCCTCGATAAAATACTTCTCGGCAAGTCTGTACGCACCGTTAATGCCGTCTGCACCTGCAGTAGAGCCACCTGCCTGAAGATCCTCGATAACTGCCATAATCTTTGCCTTCTCATAGCCGTAAGCACCGTCAAGTGCAACCGTCCTCGAGCCCGCATAAGTAACGATAGAAACGCGATCCTCGGGATTAAGAGCCTCGGTAAGCATCATAAACGCCTGCTGTACCAAAGGAAGCTTATCGTCCGAGAACATAGAGCCACTTGTATCGATAAGGAATACAATATTATTCTTAACACCCGTGAAGTCGATCTCCTCGGCAGCAAGTCCGATAGTAAGAAGCTTGGTTTCAGGGTTGTATGGATTATCAAATACAGATGCGTTAAGCGAGAGAATGTCATCACCCTCGGGCGTCTTGTAATCATAGCTGAAGTAGTTAAGCATTTCCTCTACTCTTACAGCATTTTTGGAGGGAACGTATCCATTATTAATAATAGAACGGATATTCGGGTAGGATGCAGTGTTTGCATCAATAGAGAAATAGCTGGTGTTATTTTCGGTGGTGCTTACAAAACTGTTTTCGGTAATCTCGGTATATCCCTCACCGGAAAGAGCGTTATCGGGGGACATCGTCCCGTAATCCATTCCACCCATCATGCCACCCATGTCGGCAGCATTGTCTCCTTTATTGTACGCAGCACAGGAGGCAAGCATCAGAAGCATCATAGCTGCCAGAACTAAAGAAATTATTTTTGTGCTTTTACTGAATTTACGCATATCATCACTCCTTTTTATTAATTATATCAAGTTTGGTTTACAAATACCTTACCTCGAAGGTGGCGTAGGTGCTTCTCGTACCAACGTCCTTCTCAGGAACGTAGAACTCGGTACGGATACGGTACCTGCCCTCGCGAAGCATATTGAAATATTTTGTGGTATACTTCTGCTGTCCCGTGCTGTTTGCTTCAAGGTGGCAGGCTATCTCGGGAATGGCGTAATCCACGATTTGTATATTCCTCCACTCATCGCCGTCAAGATATTCTACCGTATACCAAAGCCCGAAGGTGACGTAATCCTCGGTTTCGTTATGCCAGGTAACGTTAAGCAGCCTGCCGTTATTCTCTGCCACAGCAGTAGATTCAACCGTAATATATACACCCTCATAGTCGGTGTATCTCTCGCCCGTAATACGTATTTCGGGCGAGCAGGCAGTAAAACACAGCAACACAAGACTCAGAATCAGTGAGATCGATATCAGTTTTTTCATTTTTTCTACCTCCTACATATAATATGACGCCGAAAGCATCGCGAAGGTTACAACGTATTGAATTTTTGGTAAATAAACGTTTTTTTATATAAAATTTTACCATAATGATTACCGTATGTCAATAAAAAAGTGTATGCACGCATAAATATTTATTTGTTAAAGTATTGACAATGACAAAAAATGGAGTATAATATAAAATGAACAGGTTCATTTAGCGAGGTTGCAATGAAGAGCGGACTTTTTGATTTTAAAGAAAAAATACTTCCCTTTATTAAAAATAACAAAAAGAAGATTATATGGATCAGCTCTGTTGCCGTCATTATTCTGGCAACGGTAATCGGCTGTGCTATTTACGTTAACGACTACTACCACGTTGACGGCGAGGCTCTTATGGAGTACACCTCTCAGGCGAGCTCGGACTTGAGCTCTTTTACCATTGACGAGGACGGTCTTATTATCGCCACGCCAAAGGAGGCTGAGGCAGGCTTTATATTCTATCCCGGTGGTAAGGTGGAATACAGTGCATATCTGCCACTTATGCTGGAGCTTGCAGAACGCGGAATTCTCTCGGTGCTTGTACCTATGCCCTTTAATCTTGCAGTTCTGGATATGAATGCTGCAGACGGAATAGCAGAACGCTTCCCCGATATTGACGTATGGTATATCGGAGGTCACTCCCTCGGTGGCTCTATGGCAGCAAGCTATCTTTCAAAAAACCTTGGTGCAATGGAAGGCGTTGTACTTCTCGCCTCATACTCCACAGCCGACGTTACGGATAGCCGTGTTTTATCAATCTACGGCAGTGCCGACGGCGTTATGAACCGTGAAAAGTATGAAAAATACAAATCGAATCTGCCGGACGGTTTTACCGAAATTATTATCGACGGTGGTAATCACGCAGGCTTTGGTCTGTATGGCGAGCAGGCAGGCGACGGTGCCTCGGACATAAGCTCTGCCGAGCAGATTTCCGTTACTGCAGACTATATTGCTGATTTTATATTAAGGAAATAAACAATGCCGAAAAAAATAAAGAATATCCGTGAACAGCTTCTCTCGGAAGCGAAAAGGCAGATAACCGAGCGTGGATATGAAAATACCACTATGCGATCGGTAGCCTATGAATGCGGCATAGCCGTTGGAACGGTATACAATTATTTCAAATCAAAGGATATGCTTGTTGCATCCTTTATTCTCGAGGATTGGCTGGAATGTATAAACGCTATCAGGGCATATCCGAAGGAGGACAGACGAGCCTACCTCGGATTTATCCATTCCTCTCTTAAGGATTTCAAGGAAAAGCACAACAGCATCTTTACCGACAGGAGTGCTACAAAAACCTTCAGCTCTGCCTTTCCGGAAAGGCACGGACAGCTGAGAGAACAGCTTGCAGCACTTATCGAGCCGATAGCCGACTGTCACTTTACTGCAGAATACGTGTCAGAGGCTCTGCTCTGCTGGACTATGGCAGGACGGGACTTTGATGAGATATACCGTCTTTTACCCGAAATAATTAAATAAAATAAATATAAAAAAGGAGTTTTTTAAAATGAGTAGCTTTGAAAATCTCAGAATAGTAGATAATTTCTACCAGACGTCGCTGTATTTCCCTATGCCCACCGTGGTTATCAGCACGCTGTGTGAGGACGGCTCGACCAGCCTGGGCCCCTATTCCCTCATCCAGCCCTATTACGTGGCAGGCAAGGATTACTACGCTATGCTTCTCTGCTGCCGCAATTCGTCGAACACAGCACAGAACATATTGAGAAACGGCAAGTGTGCCATTAACTTTATTGACGACGATCCCAAGACCTTCAAGGAGGCGGTAAAGCTTTCCTGGCCGGGTGACAAGCCCCACGAGAAGATGCCGAAGTGCAATTTCAAGCTGGAGAAGAGCCTTATCCACGAGGAGACAGGCGAGGAGAGGCCGAAGGTAATGTCCGAGGCTATCCAGGTCATTGAGTGTACCTGGGTACGCGAGCTTGAGGGTGCGGAGAAGTTCCTCCCCGGTGAGCTTAACGGCTACGAGCCCCCCTACAACGATTTCAACGGTATCACCTCCAAGTTCGGTGCACATTTCATCCTTAAGATAGACAAGATCCTTATGAAGAAGAAATACGCCGATGCTATAATAAGAGGCGTGACCAAGAAGGACTTCCCTCCCCTTCCCGTTGACTACGGCTACCGCGACTCCAAGAACTTCTGGTTCCACAGAAAGACGAAGATGCGTGCCGAGCTGCTTCAGGTACGCGAGGCATCTCTTGAGTCGGTACGCTATGCGGCAGACCGTGCCGACGACGTCGTTAAGTTTACCGACGACGCACTTATGACCATTCTCGGCGTGCCGAGAGTATTCCTGCCCCTTGTGCTTAAGGGCTGCGTTGACTGGGCGAAGGAGAACGGCGTTGAGCTTGTGACCGCCGAGCATATGCAGATCATCAACGATAAGCGTGCCAAGGAAAAGGGCAAGAAAAAATAAGGAGAATTCTGACAATATGAGAATCGTTTTAGCGGGTGCCTTTGGCAATCTTGGCACCGAAATACTTAAGGCCCTTATTGCGGCAGGTCACGACGTGGTTGCCGCCGACCTGAAGGAGGGCAATATTGACGGTCTTGCAGGCAAGTACAGCTTCAAGGCAATTGACGCGACCAACCCCGATACCCTTAAGGGTATCTGCGACGGTGCCGATACGGTTATTTCCACCGTCGGACTTACTGGTGCATCCACCAGGGTTACGTCCTACGACATCGACCTTAACGGCAACCTTAACATTCTTAACGAGGCAAAGGCCGCCGGTGTTAAGAAATTCGTTTACATCTCTGTTATCTCCTGCGACGAGCCGGGTGCCAAGGATGTTCCTATGCTCCACGCAAAGTATGTATTTGAGAACGAGCTTAAGGCCAGCGGTCTTGAATACGTTATCCACCGTCCCACAGGCTACTTCTACGATATTGCAAAGGTATTCAAGCCCTATATCGATAAGGGCGAGATGCAGCTGCTCAAGGGCTTTGGCGGTGTGAAGGCAAACGTTATCGACTGCCCCGACTTCGCAGGCTTCATCGTTGACACCCTCGGTGAGGTAAACGTTACCTACAACGTAGGCGGTAAGGAGACCTACACCTACGAGGAGATGGCGGCAATGTGCTTTGACGCGGCGAAGAAGCCCCTTAAGATCAAGTGGGCACCCATCTGGCTCTTCGGCATTCTTGCTAACCTGCCCAAGATCAAGAAGGCGGGCAAGCACGACATTATTCTCTTCTCCAAGTGGACTCTCTCTCACGATCTCGTAGGTGACACCTGCGTTGGTGAGGCAAGCTTCAAGGAGTATCTTTACAGCTATTTTGGAGGTAAGAGCTAATGCCCTGGTCACTTCTCGGAATACTTTACATAGTCTGTGCAGTCCTCTGTGCAGTCGGATTTTATAAGTTCGTTTACTTTCTCTCCATCGGCTACGGCTTTGCTGTGGCGGGCGGTGGAATCGCTATTCTCGTAATGGCACTCATCAATCCCACCGAGGCTCCCCTCTGGATCCTTCTCATCCAGGCAGCACTCTTCCTCGCCTACGGTATCCGTCTTTCCGGCTTCCTTCTTGTAAGAGAGCTTAAGAACATCACCTTCAAGAAGACCGACGTTGCCAAGGATACCCTTGCTAAAAACGGCGAAAAGAAGATGCCCGTATTCGTTCTTGCTACCATCTGGATCACCGTTGCGGCACTTTACGTAGCACAGGTGTCCCCTATGCTCTTCCGTTACACGAACGGCTCTACCGACCTTATCCTTCCCTTCGTCGGCTTCGTAATTTCCGTCGGCGGTCTTGTTCTTGAGTCTGTTGCCGACAGCCAGAAGTCCGCACAGAAGAAGGAAAGGCCGGATATGGTTGCCACCCGCGGCCTTTACAAAATGTGCCGTTGCCCCAACTACCTCGGCGAGATAATCTTCTGGACGGGTGTATTTATCAGCGGCATCACCGCATATCAGACCGCAGGTCAATGGATTATGGCGGTTATCGCTTACGTATGCATCGTTTTCATTATGTTCAACGGTGCACAGCGTCTTGAGAAGCGTCAGATGGCACGCTACGGTGCGAACGAGGAGTACAACACCTACGCAAACAAGACCCCCATCATTATTCCCCTCCTTCCCATCTATCACCTTAACAAAAACCGACAAAAAGTAAAGTGAGGTTTACATAATTATGGAATTTACCATTGGAATGGCCCTCGTTGACTATATTCCCGTTATCTGCTTTGCTATCGGTGCCGTAATTCTTATGCGTGATCTTTACAACAAAATGAGCAAGGGTGCGTTTGCTCTTTTTGCAGGCGGAACTATTATGATAACCATCGCAGGAGCACTTAAGGCAACCTGGAAGCTTCTCTATGCTGCGTGTGTATGCAACTTTGAGGCACTTAACAATATGTTCTTCCCCACTCAGTCTATCGGCTTCCTTCTTGCAGGCGTTGGCATACTCGCTATGCTTGTTTACAATCAGAAGGAGGATAGTAAGCTTCGTTCTGTGCCCCCCGTATTCTCGGGCACCTTCGTTTTCGTTGGATTTATGATAGCAGGTCTCGGTCTTATCGACACGGTTCTCTGTATTCTTGCCGTTAAGCTTAAGAAGCCCGTGCTTATCGCATTATTCGCACTTTCCTTTATCTGCTCGCTTTGTATGGGTTATCTTTCCTCAAAGGACTTTGCAGAGGCGGCTATGAACTGGATCGCCGAGGGTGTAAACGTGGTCGGACAGGGCAGCTTCCTTGCAGGAGCATATCTGCTCAGCAAGAACGGTCTTAAGGAGCTTGAGCTGTAATGACCGACAGACTTCTTACTCTTATAGGTAAAAAATATCCCATCACCTCCATCGACTGCGGCGAGTTTGCCGAGATGAAGGTCAAGGGTATGAAATTCAGGATCTGTGCCTACAAGGCAGAGGGGCTTGGACACGTTTCTGTAATGCGTGCCTCGGGTATGATGGGACTTATGAAAATGGATACCCTTATTATCAACCCCACCGATATTGATCTCCCACTCTACTCCTACGACAGAATTCTCGCTATGGGTAACGACACTCTGATAATTGAGCTATACGACACTATTCTCGGCGAGTTCTCGGAGGATGAGCTATTAAAGAGGAAGGAAGGCTTTTCTTATCTTCCCGAAAGAGATCCGGGAGAGCATTGGTACGACTCTATAAAGCTTAAGTCCTCCATATCAAAAAAGGGTAAGGCAAGGAACGTTTCAGTCGGATTTGAATATCTGACTATGGAGCACCTGTATGCCTACCTACATTCCTGTGAAGCGAAAGCAGTACAGGATTATGAAGCAAAGCAGGATAAGACTCGCGTTTACGTAAACGGTCTTGTCGAAAAGGGTGGCCCCTCTACCGACGTATTCAAGAGTGCGATAGGCGAGGAAAAAACCCGCTTGCTTTTCGAGACGGTGCTTTTCGGAACTAAATAAACAAATTTAAGGGACTTCCAAAAATGGAAGTCCTTTTTACTTGACAACCTTCGTAAAATGTTGTAAAATATGTGCGTAAAAAAACAAGCGGAGGAAATTATGCGTAAATTTGACACCAAGGTTCAGCATCTGAAGTACAAGGTTCTGCGTGAGGTTGCACGTCTGGCCTGGGACGGCAGTCTGCTTGAAAACCTTATAGATATTCCCAAGACCATTATTCCCGGCAAGGTTGCCACCCACCGCTGCTGTGTATACAAGGAGCGTGCTATTCTTGGCGAGCGAGTAAAGCTTGCTATGGGAGGCGACAGAGATAATCCCAACATTATTGAGGTTATCGACATTGCCTGCGACGAGTGTCCCGTGGGCGGATATTCGGTCACCGACGCCTGCCGCGGATGCCTTGCCCACAGATGCGAGGACGTGTGTAAGCGTGGTGCGATCAGCTTTGACCGTGATCACGTTGCCCACATTGACAAGTCAAAATGTATAGAGTGCGGAGCCTGTGCCAAGGTCTGTCCCTTCACCGCCATCGTCGGCCGTAAGCGTCCCTGTCAGAACGCCTGCAAGGTGAAGGCCATCTCTATGGACGAGAACAGGGCTGCAAAGATCGATAATCAGAAGTGTATTCAATGCGGTGCCTGCGTATATCAATGCCCCTTCGGTGCTATCAGCGACAAATCCTATATCGTAGGTGCGGTAGAGCTGCTGAAGGCCGCCTCTCGCGGTGAGGCGAAGGTATACGCCCTCGTTGCACCTGCAATTGCCAGCCAGTTCTCTTACGCAAGGCTGGGACAGATAATCTCGGGACTTCACGCCCTCGGCTTCAGCGACGTTCTGGAGGTCGCACTCGGTGCGGATATGGTTGCCCTGGCAGAAAGCCGCGAGCTTGCAGAAAAGGGATTTCTCACCTCCTCCTGCTGTCCCGCGTTCGTAAAATACGTAAGGTCCGCCTTCCCCTCCCTTGAGGAGTTTATTTCCCACAACCCCTCGCCTATGGTTGCACTTGCAAGGCATATCAAGGCAGAGGAGCCCTGTGCGAAGGTGGTTTTCATCGGCCCCTGCACCGCCAAGAAG
>JAZNWM010000276.1:0-13732 GCA_045593345.1 Eubacteriales bacterium | reverse complement strand
GCTTGGCCTCCGACTTAGTTTTATATATATTTACTAACCGTTAAGGAGGCTGTGATGAAGGACAGAAGCTTTTACATTTTAATAACCGCAATATTATTGCTCAGCGTTATGTCGCTTATGCTCATCGTTTTCCTTAACAGGGCGGATGAGAATTTTGAGGGTAGTATTACCGCAACCGAGAACGGTATTACCGAAACTCTGATTCCCGTTCGTGATCTCGTTCTATCTCCAGGCATTGAGAAGGAGTATGACGTGAACCTTATCTGTGAGGCAAGCGGATCATATTTCGTTCACCTTGATTTTCAGGAGAACCACGACGGCGGTATGAAGGAGTTTGTCAACGTCACCGTCGAGCTTGACGGCGAGAAGGTTCACGAGGGGCCCTTGACAGAGCTTCTTGACGACGGCCTTGTGATTGAGACCACCGCCACCCTCGAGGCAGAGGATCCCGTTCTTATCACATTCCGCTACGCTATGCCTCTCGATACAGGCAACGAGGCACAGGGTACGACATCCGAGTTTGACATCCACGTTATTATCGAAAAGAACTGATTTATCGAAAACATTCATAGCTGCAAGACAGACAATAGCAAATAGATTCCACATTTTTTACACCACCGCGGTGGTGAGATGGAGAAAAACAATGGATAACAAAGTAAATTTAAAGAAAATCTGGAACATAGTATCAAACGTGCTGCTGTATCTTTTCATCGGCATCTGTATTATCGGCGTGATCATCACCATCACCTCGAAGAAGGATGCGGACGGTACGGCTACCATATTCGGTGCTCAGATGCGAGTAGTCATCTCGCCCTCAATGGAGGCCTGCGACGCAACCGACGTCAGTGCGTATAAGATCAAGGACATTCCCGTCGGCTCGGTCGTATTCATCCAGGTCGTTCCTGAGGAGAGGGGGGCGGCAGAGAAGTGGTATGACGAGCTTGAGATCGGCGACGTCCTGACCTTCAAGTACGTTTATACACGCCAGGAGACCATCACCCACCGTATCGTTGATATTGAGGAGAAGTCCACAGGCGGATATATCATCACCCTTGAGGGCGATAACAAGAATTCCGACTCCGGCACGCTGAAGCAGGTTATTGACACCTCGCTTGACAGCCCCAACTACGTCGTAGGTAAGGTTACGGGCCAGAGCTACCTTATCGGTCTGTTCATCACCGCCCTGAGATCCCCTCTCGGCCTCATCCTTATAGTAATAGTTCCCTCGCTTGTCATCATCGGCTTTGAGGTCGTTAAGATCCTTAAGATGCTTAACGCCGATAAGAAAAAGAAGAATGATGAGGAGAAGGAAAAGCAGCAAAGCGAGCTTGACGAGCTTAAGCGTAAGCTTGCCGCACTTGAGGCACAGGCTGCAGCGAGCAGCGAGGAAGAGAAGCCTGCCGAAGCTCCCGAAGAGGTTAATAACGGCGATACGCCGTAAAAATAAATTATAAAAAAATTATATAAAAGGAGAAACAGTATGGAAATTTTATTTATGGTGTTTATGGTAGTTGTTTCCGTTATGGCACTCTTTGCTGTAATGGTCGTGTTCAGAGACATCGTAAAAGAGATCCTTGACGCGAGAAGAGAACGAGACGCCAAGAAGTCTCAGCCTGCAGTAGCAGAGCCCGCTCCCGCACCTGCACCCGCTCCTGTAGTAGAGCCAGCTCCTGTAGCAGAGCCCGAGCCCGTGGCAGAGCCTGTGCCCGTGGCAGAGCCCGAGCCTGTGGCAGAGCCCGAGGCAGAGGATGACGGAACGGTTAAGTTCTCTGCAGGACAGCAGCAGACCCTTGAGGAGAAGTATCTCGAGCTTCCTAACGAGGCAAGAGGCTGGTATGATGAGATCATCAGACACGCTTCTATGGTTGAGGGCAGCAAGCGTTTCAAGAACACACGCTATGAGGAGTACAAGCTGGGTAACGCCCGCATCGTTCGTATGCTTATCAAGCGTGGCATAGTTCACTGTGAGTTCATTCTTCACAACCCCGATTTCAAGAACTATGTAAACGAGAACAAGATCTCCGTAAGACAGTCGGCTACCACAATGCGTATCGACAGCAGAGAGACTGTTGAAGCTGCGAAGAACAGTATCGATATCGTTGTAGCTGCTATTGCCGAGGAGAAGGAGTACAAGAAGCAGCTGGCAAGAGAGAAGCGTAAGGCAGCTAAGGCAGCCGCTGCGAGCGAAGAAAAGTAATCCCGGGTGTCGCGTGACACTCAAAATATAAGAGCAGTGCTCTGATGTATTGATGTTTGACGTAAGCGATTACGTTTACATAAAATATCTTGCAGTCTCGAAATCCGTAGATAAGGAGGTAACTCAATTTGAAAAGAAGAAGCGTGCTTATGTCCTGCGTGACGGTTATGCTTTGTCTGGCACTCGTTGCAGGCGGTACTTATGCACTATTCTCCGATCAGGTAACTCTTACGACGCACCTTAAGGCAGGTACTCTGGATATTACTCTTATCCGTACCAATCTCGAAACCAAGGCACTTGATAACACCACCGGATTTCTCGTTGGCTCCACCGATGCCGAGCCTGTTGATTTCTCAAGACCTAATAACAGAAACGTATTTAACATTGAAGAAGGTCACAAGATCGTTCCGGGCTGCTCGTACGATGCTACGTTAGAGATCACGAACAACACAGACGTGGCGTTCGCCTACTGGGTAGAGGTCATTAACAGAAATTCCGAGGATATTCCCATCGGTGATCAGCTTATGATTACCGTGACGATGGACGATGCCGAGTTTTATCAGAAGCTCAGCGAAGGAGTCTTCATCGGTAGCGATTCAAAGCCCGTTGGTATGCTTATGAAGGGCCAGGCTGACAGCTTTAACGTCAAGCTTGAATTCCTTGATCTGCCCAACAACAACGCTGCGAAGAACCAGACGCTCAATTTTGATATTGTGGTTCACGCAGTCCAGCTTACTGAAGCACCCAGACCTTAATCGGTCACGCAAATCCCATTATTTCAGTTAACTCATCAGGTCTCGGTAGCAATACCGCGGCATTGAGTTATTATAAATGAAAGCAAAATAAAAAAATATAAACAAAGGAGAAAAACCAATGAAAAAAACAATTTTGCTTACATCGGTTATGACAATCGTTCTTTGCGTTTGTCTGATCGCAGGATCCACCTTCGCACTGTTCACCGACACAAAAGAGATGAACATTGCAATCACTTCCGGTCAGGTTGATATTGATGCAAAGATCAATACCTCCAGCCTTGAGCTCTATTCCATTAAGGGCGTTACTCCCGGCGAGCACACCGGCTACGTTGATGATCCCGTTCTCAACGAGACATTCTACTTCGTAGATGAGAAGCAGCCCGGCCTTACCTTCGCTAACGGCGGCGAGGCAACCGTTACCGGCGACGAGCTTAAGCTTGCAAGACTTACCCCCGGCGATAAGGTTTCCCTCTCTATTGATACCGCTAACAACAGCGACGTAAAGATCAAGACTCGTGTTGCTCTTACTCTCGTTTCCGGTAATGCAGAGCTTGTAGAGGCTCTTAACGTTAAGGTTCTTTACAACGGCGTAGAGGTTGACGTTGACCTTGCAAACGGCGGTTACGTTTCTGGTTGGACTGCAGCAAACGCTGGTGCTGCTCTCGGTACTATCGAGATCGTTGTAGAGCTTCCCGCAGAGGCTGGCAACGAGTGCCAGGGTATGGCAGCTAATTTTGCTATTGCTCTCGAGGCAGTTCAGGATAACGCTGTTGCTGGCAACTAATTTACAGCTTCGGTACTTATTCTTTAAAGCACTTTAAGAAAACCAGACTGAATTAAGTCTTGACTAAATCTAATCTTAGGCAAAGGAGGTAAGGATGATGTTCCGTTCTAAGGATGAAAAACTGAATAACAACAGCACGATCATTATGGCGGGACTTGTCATACTGCTTTGCCTGGTTTCTCTGGTGGGTGCAACCTACGCACTCTTCACCAGTAATCCCGATGACGGAAAAATAGGTATTATCACCACCTCGGGTAACGTCAAGGTTGACATCGTGTCCGCAGAAACAGAGACATCCCTTAAAGGCGAGGTTCTCTATTTTGATACTAAGGACGGTGACAGCACAAGCGACGGCATCCTCTTCGAGCCGGGTGCAACCTTCTACACCCAGGGCTTTAAGGCGAAGAATATCGGCGATATTCCTATTAACTTCAGAATGTACATCAGCGAAGATGACAGTATTGATATGGCGAGATTCGACGAAGCCTTTGAATTCTACATCTGCACCGATCCTCACAACCCTGATACCGCTAAGAAGCTTATTGACTTCACAGGCAGGCTTGAGGTAGGGCAGAGCAGTGAAACCTTCTATCTTATAATAAAGATGAAGGAAACGGCTACCGACGATTTTCAGGGCAAGACCTACTCGGGCATCGGTATTACCGTATGTGCGGTACAGGGTAACGTAATTTTTGAGGGGATAGACACAAATGAATGATCAAACGAAAAAGATTCTGAATATTGTGACGAAGGTTTTGACCTGGATCCTCGTTGCCTTTACCGTTGCTATGATGGTGTTCACCATCTTTACGGTGCTTACGGTGAATAAGAATGAGCGAAGCATCTTCGGCTTCAAGTTCTACATCGTACAGTCCGACTCGATGAGTAAGTCGGAGAACAACGCCGACCTCGACGTTCACTTCAATGCAGGTGACATTATCATTATCAAAAATCTGAAGGATCCTACGGTGCTTCAACGCGGTGATATAATCGCCTTTATGTCTACTAACAAGGACAGCTACGGCGAGACTATCACGCATATGATCCACTCGGTGCAGAAGGACCTTGGCGGCAACGTGGTTGGCTATCGGACCTACGGTACCAACACGGGGGCTATTGACGAGGAGCTCGTCACTCCCGAATACGTTCTCGGTAAATATACCGGAAAGCTGCCTGGCGTCGGCCATTTCTTCGCCTTCGTAAAGTCCACACCGGGTTACATCGTTTGTATCCTCGTTCCCTTCCTTCTGCTTATACTCTATAACGGCGGCAACGTCATCCGCCTGTTCCGTAAATATAAGAAGGAGCAGACAGATGCACTTAACGCTGAGAAGGAGCAGATTGAGAGAGAGCGTGCTGAGAACCAGCGTATGATGGCTGAATTGCTTGAGCTTAAGGCACAGCTCATCAAGAACGGCGGCACACCTACCGCCGAACAGTCCGCAGCGGATAGCTCCAATGCGGCAGACTCTGACGCAAGCAACGCGTCCGAGAACACCGACTCCGATACAGAATCGGACGAGGTTAATTAAGTTAACACAGTTAGTCCATAAATACTTGAAAAAGGAGGAAAAACCTAAATGACTAACAATACTACAAAGCGTGCTCTGATATCCAGTGCAGTAGCACTCGCACTTTGCTTCGTTATGCTTGTTGGTACAACCTTCGCTTGGTTCACCGACGAGGTTTCCAGCGATAACAACATAATCAAGACCGGTACTCTTGACATCGAGCTCTACAAGTGGGTAGATGCTAACGATGCTAACAAGGTTGCTATTTCCGAGTCCTCCGCCCCCCTCTTTGGCAAGGATTCTTCCACCACTGCAAATGCAGACAGCTCCGACACCCTTTGGGAGCCCGGCAAGACTCAGACCGTTTACCTTTCTATCAAGAACAACGGTACCCTTGACCTTAAGTACACCGTTGTTATTGAGGTTACCAATATTGTAAACGGCCTTAACGAGGTTCTTACCTACGTTATTACTCCCGATGCTCATTTCGGCGATCTTGCTAACCGCGATGCGATTGATTGGACCGATAAGGCACAGGTTGAGTCCGGCATTAATTTCACCTCCGCTGAGAACGTTGCTCTTACCGCAGGTGCTGAGCACTTCTTCGCACTCTCCGTACATATGGATGAGCTTGCAGGCAACGAGTACCAGAACGGCAATATCACCTTCAACATCAAGGTTCTTGCAGGCCAGCTCGCTTCCGAGTCCGATAGCTTTGATAACCAGTACGATGCAGACGCTACCTATCCCGATGGCTTCTATGAGATTCCCGATGATGCAACTGCAACAGCATATGAGTTTGAGCATTACGACGAGAATAACTTCAAGAACGGTACCATTGTTGTTCCCGTTGCTGCACTTCCCGCAGGTGCGTCCACTCTCTTCTATGATATGATTCCCAGTGCAACTCCTGATTACATCGTTCTCCAGGGCAATGCACAGGCAGTTTGCTATGACATCCAGGTTGAAGGTCTTGTAGAGGACAATGCCGCTGATATCAAGGTTGAGATTCGTATTCCCACCGGCCTTGACAGCACCACTATTTCCGTATATCACAACTCTGAAAAGCTTGATTGTGCTTACGATGCAGACAACGGTATGGTTACCTTCTACACCAAGAGCTTCAGTCCCTTCACCGTAGTATATGGTGGTGAGGCTATCATTCTTCAGGATACTGCTGTTCCTGTTGCAACCGTAACCTACGAGTCTCAGTACGTTGGCCTTAATGAAGGCTTTAAGTCCTTTGGCAACTTCGCTCCTACCGTTGGTAAGGAAACCTGCCTCGACGCTGCCTTCAAGTTCGTAGCTCCTCACGATTCTACCACCGTTGATAACTGCTCCTACAAGGATTGGTACTGCGATTTCTACGTAAGCCTTGATAGAGATCTTGGCGAAAACCAGATCTTCCTTGCAGGTAACTACGGCTCTTATGACTGGGTAGGCTTCCATAATGGTGAGCTGACTCTTGAGGCAGGTCAGTTCATTCCTCTTCTTGGTGCCGCTACCAGCGGTAGCCTTGATGAGAGCAACTGGACATACGATATGATCGTTTCCTTGGTTAAGGAATTCGGTTGCGGTGTAGGCGATGTTAACGGCTGTCTTGAAGGTGCAACCTTCACTGTTCAGCTCAGAGTTACCAACCCTGAGAACACTAACGAGCACATCGTAGTTAACGAGGTTAAGTACACCTTCGGCGGTGATTATTCCATCACCAACTACACCCCTGCTCCCTAATTAGCATCTCGCTAATTAACCCTCCCCGACCTTCGGGTCGGGGGGCAATAAAAGCGTATAAATAATTATAATGTAGAGATTTATGCGTTTTTATTGCCAATGGCAATTATATTCGCACATATACTCGCACCTATCAAACAAACAATAGGAGTGTCTATTATGCAGAACACAAAGCATTCTATTAAAACAAGTCTGACGGCATTACTCTTATGCTTCGTAATGCTTGTTGGAACTACGTTCGCCTGGTTTACCGACGAGGTTACCAGTGCTAACAATATTATCAAGGCAGGCAACCTTAAGATAGGTATGTCCTGGTCTGTGGATAATGCTAACTGGAACGAGGTAGAGGAGGACTCCGATCCTATCTTTAACCATACTACCTGGGAGCCCGGCTACACCGAGGTTCGCTACGTTAAGGTAAAGAATGATGGCTCCCTCGCCTTCAAGTATCAGATGGCAATTAACCCCAACGGCCCCGTTGATAAGCTTGCGGAGGTTATTGACGTCAGCTACGACGTCGTAACGGGCAATGACGCCTTCGTAGCTCCCACCGCTGATGATAAGCAGGGCAGTCTTACTAAGGTTGGCACGCTTGATCAGCTTATCGATGAAAACGGCATTGTTGCAGGCGGTGTTCTCCTTCCTGCAAATGAGCTTGTAGAGAACTACTATTCGGGCGAGATCGTTATTTGCATCAGTCTACATATGGATGAGTACGCAGGCAACGATTATCAGGATAGCTCCATCGGTACTAATTTTGGTATCAATCTCTATGCAACCCAGTTTGATTACGAGAATGATAGCTTTGATAACAGCTACGACGATGATGCAACCTGGCCCTATGAGATGAATTTTGATACTACCGTAAGCATTGGCGGCGTTCAGACTCGCGACAACGAGCTTGTAGAAGAGCTTACCATCAGGTTTAACGATAGCATCTATGCTATACTTCCCGCGGGTGTAAAGCTTGCCGACGGTATTGACAGCCTCAGCTTCTCGGGCAAAACGGTTGAAAACGCCAACAACATCATTGTTGAGGATGCTGACAAAACACAGAGCTACGATATTCATATCGAGGGCATCGCTGACGATAATCAGCAGCCTATAAAGGTTTATCTCGGTGCCATCCTTGATAAGAATATAAGCGACACCTCGCTGAAGCTTTATCACGAGAGCACTCCTATGACCAGGGTTAACAGCGTCGCAGATTTTGCAAGCAATAACCAGTTTACTTATGACCCCGCAACGGGCGATGTCGTGCTTTACGTGGATAATTTCTCCGAGTTTCAGATGGTTAAGACCTCTGCTGATGCTTGGGACGGTGAAACCGTTGCTACAGAATTTGCATCAGGTAGCGGTACAGAAGCCGATCCTTACGTAATTGAAACCGCAGCTCAGCTTGTTTATTTCAGAAATCAGGTTGACGCGGGCAACAGCTTCAAGGGTAAGTTCGTTAAACTCGGTGCAGACATCGATCTTGCACGTAAGCCCTTTGATCCCATTGGCTTCGGCTATTGGAATGAATCAAAGGCTGCTGCAGACGGCACAGATACAAACACCGTATTTATGGGCACCTTCGACGGTGGAAACCATACTATTTATAACCTTTATGAAAATTGCTGGGAGCTTGATCCCAATAAGGAAAGCTACAGCACCTACACCTACAGCACCGCGGGTGCAGGTCTCTTCGCCTCCATCAAGGATGCAACAATAAAGAACCTTATGATAAACGGTGCTGAGATCGTTTTCGAGTGCGTTGATATGGGTGTAGTCGTTGGCTATGCACAGGGCACCTGTCACTTTGAGAATATCATCGTTGCCAATGCACAGATCGCAAACTACAACCGCTACACAGGCGGCGTTGTTGGTGAGGTCAGCTACGGCCCTCACGGCACCGATGTTTCAAAGGGCTACAGTCACACCTTCAAGAACGTTACCGTTGACTCTACCGTTACCGTATCGGGCCTTTGGGGCTCCTTCGGCTGCGGAATGGGCGGCGTAATCGGCGGTAAGTGGGGCGATGCTACCGTCTATATGGAGAACGTTGTTTCCGCCCCCGTAATGGACGTATATAACGACGTTGTTTCTGCTTATCAGTGGTATGCATTCCGCGGCTGCGGTATGCTTATCGGTCACACAGAGGAGCCTTACTCCGACGGCAGACACTCGGACAAAGCAACTGCAAGCTTCCTTACCTGCAAGATCGATGATAACGGTAAAAATACAGTCAAGGTCTACTACGGCGATTGGATAAATTATCATTACTATGAGTTTGAAGGACAGGACAGCAATACAGGAAAGAGCTATCCTTGGGTAAGAGCCGAGGCAGGTAAGTATTGTGACGCCTTCTCAAACATCAGATACGGTGTTCCTACCTTTAACGGCAAGAAGGTAAGCGATATGACCGCAGAAGAGCTTGCAAAGGTAACAACCGACTATACTCCTATTGTATTCAACCAGCTTTACGGTGCAGATCGCGGTATGTACGGTCAGGAAACTCATCCCGGCGTTGATGTGTTAAGAAGTGCTGATGCTACAAGAACCGTATATTTTGAGAATAATCAGAATTGGGAGAACGTTTACATTTACTACTGGTGTCAGAACGGCGACGACGAATGGGATAACAATGCATTCCCCGGCCAGCCTATGACTCTTGTTAAGGCTTCTACCGAAGGCATCTATGACGTCTACTCCTTCAAGGTTCCCACCTTCGCCAAGGGCTTTATCTTCAGCAACGGTATTCCTGTTGATGAAGAAGGCAACTACCAGACACACGATATTCTTTTGGAAGATATTGATACCAATGGCAAGTTCTTCTATACAACAGCAATTAGAAAGGTTACCGAAAACGATAAGCTTGTAGATTATAAGTACGATGTAGGTTATCTTGATTATAACAACGCATACAAGACTGTATACTTTAAGAACTATTTTAAGTGGGATAATCTTCAGATGTATTATAATGTAAATAATACATGGATTCAAGGTGCGATAAAGCTTCTTGGATATGATGGATCCTATGAATACTATAGTGTTGCCGTTCCTAGTTATGCAACATCATTCAATATCAGCGGTGAAAAGAACGATGGCACTGGAAATCGCGAGCAAACAGTTGATATTAATGTTAACGGTTTAACTGAGAATGTAATGTATACACCTAGCGGTACAAACAGCAGTTCTAACGTTACTGTAAGTAAGTCCACTTTTGATGCAAGTGTTCTGAAGTCTAACTATCGTCAGCTTTACATTAAGCCTACAAGCAGTTGGATGGTAGATAATGCAAAACTTGCACTTTACGTCTTTGGTAGCGGAGACGGCTGGTATAGTGTATCTGATAATTATTCCGGTACATACAAGATATGGATTGACTCTAAGTACACCAGTATCATTGTTTGTCGTATGAGTAGTTCTACTAATAATTGGAACAATGTATGGAATCAGTCAGTTGATATTGCACTCGAGGACGGCAAAAATTTGTGGACAATGAATAATTGGTCTAGTGGACTATCCACAGGCAAGTGGTCCACTAAAAAGTAATTTCTAACTAACCCCCTCAGCATTTGCTGAAGCCCCCGACCCTTCGGGGTCGGGCGGCAATAAAAGGGCATAAAAGTGAAGCCTACTTTACATTTTGTGCGTTTTTATTGCCGCAAGGCACTGAAATTGTTTATTAAAAATTGAGATAAAAAAGGAAGGAATTAAGAAATGAAAGAAACGAAAAGATCATTTCTGACAAGCTGCATATCGCTGCTCTTATGCTTCATAATGCTGCTTGGCACCACCTTCGCCTGGTTTACCGATATGGCAGTAAGTGCCAACAACGTCATCCAGGCGGGCAACCTTGATATCGAGCTTCAATGGTCGAAGGACGGTAATATCTGGCACAATGCCGGTGGCATTGGCGACCAGCCCATCTTCAACTATGATAAATGGGAGCCCGGCTACACCGAGGTTCGTTACGTTAAGATAAAGAACGAGGGCTCGCTCGCCTTCAAGTATCAGATGCTCATTAACCCCAACGGCCCCGTTGGTACTCTTGCCGAGGTCATCGACGTCAGCTACGACGTCGTAACCGACAATGCGGACTTTGTTGCTCCCACCGCGACTAACAAGCAGGGCAGTCTTGATAAGGTCGGCAAGCTTAATAACCTCATCAATGCGAACGGCACCGTCGCAGGCGGCGTCCTCCTTCCTGATGGCGTTACCAAAGAAGGCTACTACACAAATGAGATCGTTCTCTGCCTCAGCTTACATATGGATGAGTATGCAGGCAACGAGTATCAGAACCTCTCTATCGGCGGTACCTTCGGCATCAAGCTTGTTGCAACCCAGTTTGATTATGAGAACGACAGCTTTGACAACTCCTACGACAACGGTGCAACCTGGCCCGATACCTTCGTAGGCAACAGTGCAAGCTCGACCGTAACCCTCAATTCCGATAACACCCTCGCCTCTGAGGTCACAATGACCAGCCCCGACGGCAAGATCTCCGCAACTCTTCCCGCAGGCACTTTGATGGAGCAGGGAACAACCTCCGCCACCCTTAACGTCTACGAGGTAGAGAAGAGCGGTGCCAACATCACTCTTAACGAGGACGAGGCATCACGCTCTATCGACGTCCACGTAAACGGCGTAGCCGAGGGCAATACCACCGTAATGGCTATCACCGTAAAGGAGCTTCTCCCCACCGGTCTTAATATGGGTAACCACCGCTTCTACCACGTAGAGAACGGCAATACCGTAGAGATGACTCTCCTCCCCGTCGGCCAGACACCCGTACATAATAATTACGAGTACGATCCCGCCACAGGCGACGTAGTCCTCCACCTTGCATCCTTCTCTGAGGTTGCCGTAGTTGCCGAGCCTCCGAAGTGGGAAGGTAACTTCGATTACTCCTGGTACACCAACGCCGTTGCTCCCGTTGACGGCGAAGCTGTAACCGAGTACGTAATCGCAAACGCAGACCAGCTTGCAGCCTTTGGTGCAATCGTCGGCGGTATGGACAGTCAGACACAGGATTCCTTCGCTGGCAAGACCGTAAAGCTTATTTCTGACATCGACCTCGGCGACAAGGAGTCGGAGAACAACCCCGACCTCATCTTCTACCCCATCGGCTACTACAACTCCGAGGGAACCTACGATAGAACAAACACCGCCATCACCTCTGGCCTTCGTAACTTCGAGGGTACCTTTGATGGCAACGGCCACACTATTTCTAACTTCTAGCACAACACCTGGGAGATGAAGGGCGACCACGACTGGTATAGCCCCGAGGAGCAGTATTACCGCGACGGTATGGGCCTCTTCGGTCGTGTTTACGGCGGTACTGTAAAGAACCTTACCGTAAAGAACTTCTCCTCCGACGGTGAGATCGCGACCACAGGCGTTATCGCCGCTTATGCAGACGGTGCCACCTTCGAGAACATCGCGATATTCAACTGTAACCCCCGCGTTTATAACATCGGCAACGGCGGTATCGTCGGCTGTGTCGGCTGGTATGCAAAGGACGCAGACCTCAAGACCACCTTCACCAACATCACCGTTGACAACTCTAACAAGATTTCTGCCCTCTGGGGCTCCTATGACGTAGCCTGCGGCGGCATCGTTGGTCAGTATTATCCCACCAGCGGCCAGACCTCTGCATGTATGACAGAGGGGTATATGCATTTCTTTATTAATTTTTTCCTAAACAGTGGCAAATCGGTGTATAATATGATATAATATTAAGTCAGATTATGCTTATAACACCGAAAGGGAAAAATAAATGAAAAAACTTAACCGAATTCCAAAGCTTTCAAAGGCCACCGAAATTACCTGGTGGGTTTGCAGAGGCCTGCTTTTTGTGTGGGGCGTGTGGGGTATGCTTCACGGATACACCTCCGAGTTCATTCAGGCAACCTTTGCAATTATCTTCACCCATCTCTGGGATATGTTCCAGCTTTTCGGCGGAAAATCCTTTATCACAAAATACCCCCACTATATGCAGACCCTGCTCAATGTTTTCATCTGCTTTGCCTGCGTTGTGGGTACAACTCTTAACACAAGAACCGACTTTACGGGCATCGATATTCCCGAGCATATTTTTGCAGGCTACCTTGCCTGTACCGGCTCCTTTGTGCTTATTGAAATCATCCAGGGCGAAAAGCACCCCATCAAGATTTCTGCTCAGGCGCTTTTCAGTATCGGCTTTTCCGTTATGCTCCTTGTAGGCTGGGAGTTCTATGAGTTCACTATGGACAGACTCTACGGCTTTGTTATGCAGCACGGTCAGGTCCCCTACGCTACGGGTCTTACCGACACAATGATTGACCTTATTTTAGGCTCAGTGGGTGCCCTTGCAGCTATGTTTATTGAAGCCTTCAGACGAGTGGGCTTAATCGGCGGCAAAAACCGTCACGCTCTTCGTGAGAAGTATAAAAAAGAGCGCGAAGAGTTCAAAAGAGAAAAAGAACTGAAGTATAAAAATGCACAGAACGGAGAGTGCGTGTAATGAAACTCAGCGAAGTTTTAAAGGGTGTTTCCTGTGAATGCGGAAACTTCACCGACACAGATATTAAAGATATCGCTTACGATTCAAGAAAAACCGGCGAGGGCATAATGTTCGTGTGCCTTGTGGGCGTAAATGCTGACGGTCACAAGTACGCTCTTTCAGCTTACGAAAAAGGCAGCAGAGTTTTCCTTTGCGAAAAGGATGTTGATCTTCCGGTTGACGCAGTTATTATTAAAGTTGAGGAAGTCGGATCGTAGCCAT
>JAZNWM010000275.1:0-10886 GCA_045593345.1 Eubacteriales bacterium | reverse complement strand
GACCGCTTGGCCTCCGACTTGCCCCTTGAATAAATCGTTAATTGACTGCATTAGCTGCTATCTCCTTTTCGTACGTAATATAAGGTGCGGTAGGCTCGTGAAGGACGGTGCCGATATACGCCCTGCCGTATTTTGAGAAGGGCGTCTTATATATCCCCTCCTCCGACAGTATCTTTACCATCCAGAGAGGTATAGCACCTCCGCATTTAATCTCCATAAGGAGTCTGTCGGGTGGTAAAACCGAGTAGCCGAAGGCTTCCCTGCAGAGTGAAATATCACTCCTGCGGCAGAGAATGTTCTCATCAAAGGTGACGCGGAAATCCCCGCCCTCTCTCATATAAAACGCCTCCCTATCGTAAGAGAGGAACATCTTGGGAGAAAGGGGGGCGTAGAAGGATTTGAAATAATCTATCTCCCGACTTATCTGTGTGTCGGCGGGAGCGGATATTCTTCCCGATAGCCAATCGGTTGCAACCGACTCGGGAAGGGCCAGGCGTCGCTTATAAACCACGCCGTCATATTTTTTCTTCAGCTCGACGAAAACGGGTGTGTCGGGAGTAGCGAGCTGATAGCTTCGTATCCTCAGCTTCTCCTTATACGCGGGCTTCTCAATCGAGCGGCGGATAAGGCGATAGCTGTCTGTATCATAATAGACGTTGCGAATAGTGGTTCTGCCGTAGCGGTCAAGCTGCATATACGGCTCAATACCGCGAAGAACCGCCTCGGTCTGCCTTGGCGTAAGAAGATATTTCAGCTCGTAACGCCGAAAAACACTTGTATACATCGCCCTCTCCTTATAGATTCGGTAAGCTCAACAGGTGTCAAAGCGACCCGCACCGTAGGATGCGAGTCGCGTATAAATTAAAGGTTTTTCGCAAGTGAACAAAATAACGGTATTACGGTTATTTCGTAACAGTGAGGAAGAGGTTAATCGAGACATCGTCCTCGGTGACGTAGGTATAGAGATATACGATCTCCTGCTGTGTTTCCTCAAGGAAAACAGCGTTCTCACCGATAACGGCAGCGGGAAGCTCTACGACCCTGGTAGCCTCGTCGCAGCCCTTACAGTACACAACGATAGAGCCAGGGGTACTGAAGGTGGGCTTGACGGTGGTGCCAGCCTCAACCTGATAGGTCATACTGTGACCGAAGAATACCGAGATGATGATGGTACAATCATAGGTGATGCCGTCCTTCTCGTACTCCCAGATCTGATAGCCGGGCTTATTACATCCCGTGGTATCCTCAACGAGAACCGCCGCAACGGCAACGTCGCGATATTCCTGAGTACAAAGCTCGTTCGTGCATCTGCTGATAAGATCGAACTTGCCCTCGTGAGGCTCAAGGGTGGTCACATACTCGTGAGTATGGTTATCAATAAGGCTGAACTCAACCTCAAGGGCGAGGCCGTCCTTATTATAGGTATATCTGAACATACGGACGCCTGTCTGCTCGTCATAGCTGAGCAGCTCGCAGTTCTCGCCCACAGCCAGCCTCGGAAGAGCTCTCTCCTCGGTATGAGTGCATCCGCCTACAGTACAGTATGCAAGAAGGCTGCCGTCGGCGTCAAGGGTGGGATTAACAAGGCTGTTGTTATCGTAGGTAAGGCTATGCGGTGCGTAATCCATCGCGGGAAGGGTGAAGGTGACGGTCTTGCCGTTCCTCACAACGCTGAAGATCTCCTGACCAAGAGTGATGCAGGTGGAGGTATTCTCGTAGGAGGTCTCTACGTTTTCCTCTCGGATGCTCGGAGCATCACAGCCGGGCTCGTTACAGATGCCAACAAGGTCAAAGCCCTCGGCACCGGGCTCAAGAGTATACTCGTAGCTGTGAATATGACCCGTTACCTCAAGCTCAAGCTCAACGGTGAGCTTAGGTGAGGAGGAGACGTAGGTATATCTGACAAGCGTAATTCCGCTCTCAGGATCGGTGCTGATAACCTCGGAGTTCTCGCCAAGCGAGATTATGGGAAGAACTATCTCAAGGCTCTCGTCACAGCCCCCGTAGATACAATGCATCTGTGCAATACCCTCGGTGTCAAAGGTAGGTCGTACAAGAGTTTCCTCATCGTGAGCATACTTGTGAGCTACCTTATCAAAGGCAGGGAGGGCGAAGGAATAGGTCACGCCGTCCTTCACGTGGCTCCAGATCTGCTCACCCGCGGTCTGACAGGTGGAGGTGTTACGGAAGGTGACCTCAACGTCCTCCTCACGCACGTTGGGAGCATCGCAGTCCCAGCCGCCGCAGGTACCGATAAGGTCGTAGTGGCCCGCGTGGGGCTCAAGCACGTAGGTGTAATTATGAACGTGAGCCGAAACGGTAATATCGATCTCGATGGTAAGGCTGTAGGTCGGGTTAGCATAGATGTATCTTACGGTCTTAGCACCCGTCTCGGGATCGGTGGAGGTGACGATAGCGTTCTCGCCAACCACAACCTTCGGCAGAGTAAGCTCGTGATAGGTGGTACAGCCATTGTTACCGCATCTGATATATGCAACGCCGCTTGCGTCAAAGGTGGGAGCCACCGTCTCGTTCTCTCTGTAAGAGAGGTTATGCTCCTTGTACTCGGTGGCAGGCTGTTTATAGGTATAGGTCTCGCCGTTATGAACGCAGGTCCAGATATCCTCGCCAAGCGAGTAGCAGGTAGAGGTGTTAACGTGAGTGATAGCAAGGTCGGTATTGCGGGTCTCAGGGGTCTGGCAGCCAAGCTGGTGACAACGTCCGATAAGGACGAAGCTGTCTCCCTCGCGAACTAATTCATAGGTATAGTCGTGAGAAAGTGCGGTGCCGATCACGTGATCGAAGCTGACGGTGAAGCCGTAGGTATCGGAAACGTAGGTATAACGAACTATCTGGGGATTAAGCTCGGATACCTCGCTGACGATCTCGGCATTTTCACCGATAACGATCTTAGGGAGGCTGATGGTCTTTCTCTTCGCGGTACAGCCATCATAGGAGCATTCTACCGTTGCCCATCCCGCCCTTGTGATGGTGGGGTTGACCGTCTCGCTCTCAATATATCTGTAATCGTGCTCTTTCCATTCGATCTGTGTCTCAAATTCAACCAATATGCCGTATTCGTCGGCTGCGAAGCTGTACTTAAGCTTCTTAAATCCCTCGGCGTGGTTCGCCTCAAGAAGCTCTGCGTGCTCGCCCTCGGAAACCATAGGAAGAACAACGGGAACCGTTTCATCACAGTCAAGGTTCTGACATTTTACGATAGCGGTGCCATCCGAGGTCGCGGTAGGAAGGACGGTATCATCCTCGCTCCAGACGAAGCTGTGATCATCCTTGACGATCTGTACGGGAATACTCTCCTGACACTCCTCGCAGGTATAGTAGCCCGAGCCGATCTCGCCGCAGGAAATAGTCGTATCCTTATTAAGCTTAATACCCTCGGTGCCATAGCTGAAGCTGCCGTCGGGAAGCTGGCTTTCGGTAGCGAATGCACCGTTAAGAATATGGGGAACATCCTCCTCTACCCTGACAACGAGGACGGTGGACACACCGTTGCTGACGTACTCATATCTGTCTAATCTGGGTGTATGGCAGGTAGCGGGAACGCTCTCGACAAGAGTAAGACTGCTTACGTCACTGACGTTAAGATCAGTGTTGGTACATCCCTCGTTGGTGCATTTAGCCGAGATGGACGAGCCGCCGTCCTTATCAACCAGAACGCCGTCGTATGTATGAGGCTTGAGCGGAAGCTCCTCCTTGATAAAATACACGATACCGTTATGACGGTAGGAGTATTCAACAAGTCCCTCCTCACAGCAGGTAGCTGCAGAAAGCTCTACCCTGTCTACGCCGTCAACGGCCACGGTATATACAGGATCCTCACAGTCCTCGTCGGTACAAACCGAAACAAGACTGAAGTTCCCCTCCGCGTCCTTCTCTAAATGGGACTCGTAGCTGTGCACGTGGGGGTCCATCGTTGCCTGCGTGATAGCACCGATGCCAAAGCCAAGCAAAATAGCAAAGACCGCCATTACCGAAATGATAATCACTTTATCTTTAAGCTTGATACCAGCCAAAATCTCGTTCATTTTTTTCTCCTTGATTATTAAATATTTTACAACACATTATTTTAACATATAAAAGAGGCTTTGTCAACTTATTTTAAAATATAATTTGAAAATATTACACCAACGACTCAAAAAAAATAATATGCCGTCGGTAGTCCGGGACGGTTTTTAGCTTGATTTTAAGCTTATTATGTACGGAGTTGTTTACAAATTCGGAAAAAACGGCAGTTTTTTTAAAAAAAGAAAAGCGACCAAATCCGAAAAGGTCGGATCAGGCCGCTTAGGATATTCTCTGCTATGAATTACTTAATAACCTTTAAGTAGTCAAGGATAGAAAGAACGATACCTACGGTGAAGTAAAGACCGATAAGACCGCCGAGAATACCAAGGATGGGAAGAAGGCCGATAATAAGGCCCGCAACAAGATCGGCTAAAAGATGAATAAGAATGTTAACGATGAGACCGCCGATTCCCTTCTTTTCTCTGAAGGACAAGGGGAACAGTTTCTTGAGTGTATCCATTTTAATAACCTCCTTACAAATTAATATGCTGGCAGGCTTATTAAGATGCCTGTCGGGAAACGAATCTCCGCTAACATTGTAGCACCTTTTTCGCCTTTTGTCAATATTCTACCGTTTTTTTCGTAAAAAAGTGTATAAAGACTGCCGAAGGAATTTTTAAAAAAGCGGTTGAAAAAGCTTTTATTTCGTGTTATAATTTTATTTGTCAGCAGGTCAAGCTAGTCGTTGCATAGATTTTACCCTTCGGTTGTCACGCGGCAATCGGTCTGACAAATTATACAGGGAGGTCGGGTTTGATGCGTATTATTAATGATGAAAGAGTTGCAAAAGCGGTATAGGCTGACGACGTAGCCTATGCCAAGCATTGTTAATTTATCATTGGAGGCATAAGGTGGGCTATAAGAAAAGCACAGAGCTTCCGTCCGAGCTTGTTGAAAGGATACAGGAGTACATAGACGGCGACACCGTATATATCCCCAGAAAAACCAGCAGTCGAAGAAAATGGGGAGAGAGCAAGCGTGCGGCATCCTCGCTTGATGAGAGAAATGCCGAAATATACCGAAAGTACAAAAGCGGTGTCAGCGTCAAGGAGCTGGCGGAGGAATATTATATCTCTACACAGGGGATATATAAAATACTGAAGAAATTCAAATAATTAACCCAAGACTTCGGCGAGGGAGCATCTCCTCGCCGAATATACTTTATAGATCGGGGGGAAGGAGAACCGGTTCTCTCCGATATTCAGGAGGACGATATGAATATTATCAGCGTGAAGAATCTGTCCAAGACCTTTAAAAAGCCAATCAGAGAAGAAGGTCTTCGCGGTATGATAAAGGGGCTGTTCTCCCGCAAGCACGAGGAGGTGCGTGCGGTTGACGGCGTTTCCTTTGACATTGCAGAGGGCGAGATAGTAGGCTACATAGGTGCCAACGGTGCGGGAAAATCCACTACCATCAAGATGATGTGCGGTATTCTGCATCCCACCGACGGCAGCGTAACGGTCGACGGACTTGATTTTGCCAAGAGCCGTCAGCAGATAAACAAACGGATGGGCGTTGTTTTCGGTCAGAAGACACAGCTGTGGTGGGATATTCCGCTAATTGAGACCTTCAAGATACTGAAGAGCATCTACGAGGTTCCCGACGAGGAGTACAACGAGCGGTTTGAGTATCTTTGCGAGCTGCTTGATATGAAGCCCTTCCTCACCCAGACGGTACGCTCGCTATCCCTGGGCCAGAGAATGAGGGCAGACTTTGCCGCGGCACTTATCCACTCGCCAAAGATCGTATATCTTGACGAGCCTACCATCGGCCTTGACGTGCTTGTAAAGGACAAGATCAGAGGGGCTATAAGGGAGCTTAACAGAAAGTACAATATTACGGTAATACTCACCACCCACGATATGAAGGATATCGAGGAGCTTTGCAACAGGATAATAATTATCGACAAGGGCAAGATCCTCTACGACGGCAGCCTTGCAAACATCAAATACCGCTTTGGTAATACGAAGACCATATTTATTCCTTCAAACGTGGAGCTTGACGGCGAGGAGCTCGCAAGCAAATTCCCTACCGCAATAATTGAGGATGCGGATGATAAGAGGGCTATCAAGTTCTCGCTTAACGACGTGGATCTTGACGATATGCTGCTCTACCTTATCAACACCTATCACATCAAGGACTTTAAAATAGAGGATATCTCTATTGAGGACATAACGAAAAAACTGTATGAAAAGCATTAAAAAAACACTTGATCTGTATCTGCCCTTCTCCAAGGCGGGCGTGAAGATTGAGCTGGCATACAAGGCACAGATCGTGATGTGGATTTTTATCTCGTTTATCGAGGTGTTCTTCGTGGTATTTCTGTATCAGGCAGTATACAGAAATTCGCCCGACGGACTTAACTCGGTCATCAACGGATTCACCTTCTACGATATGATACTCTATATGCTGACCTCCTTCTTCTTCACCTTCGTTATGGGCTCGGGAGATACAAGCTATGACGTTTACACCGACATAAGAGAAGGCACTATAGCGAACACCCTGACAAAGCCTGTGTCATACAGATTACGCCATCTGTTTACCTACCTTGGCGTTTTCGTGTTCGACTGGCTGGTGGTGGTTCTGCCCTTCCTTACCGTTATCTACGGAATATTTATAGGACTCGGTCTGCTTTCCGTAACGGTGGGCGGATTTATTCTCAACGTGGTGCTGTTTATACTGTTCAGCATTCTGGCGGGATTTATAAACAACGCTATAAGCTACTTTATCGGTCTTATGGTGTTCTACACCGACCATCTGTTCGGTCTTAATATGGCGAGAAACGCCATACAGGGCTTCCTCGGCGGACAGATGCTTCCGCTTGCATATATGGGTACTATGGGCGTGGTATTTTCATTCACGCCATTTGCCTTTATGAACTCGGCTCCCGTGCTTATAATTATGGGAAAAGTGGATATTATGCAAGCTTTACTTTACATTTTGATAGCAATTCTCTGGATTTTGATCATTGAGGTGGCAAATCACTTCATCTTCAAATCTGCACTTGAGAAGCTTGCGGTACAGGGAGGTTAAGCGATGAGATACATAAAGCTTTATGCCACCTACGCCAAGCTGTCGCTGATGAGCAAGCTTGTATACAAGGTGAATGCGATCATCGGTATCCTCGCCTTTCTGTTTATGGAGGCTACCTCGCTGCTTACTCTGTATATTCTCGTAAGCTCGGTTCCCAGCATTGACGGATATAATATCTATCAGATCGGAATGCTGTTCGGTATAACGAATATGGCGGTCGGCATTGACCACCTGTTTACCGACAGGCTGTGGTCGGTGGCCTATTTTGAGGTCAAGCACGGCAAGCTTGACCATATGTTCCTGCGTCCGGTGCCAGTTCTGTTCCAGGTTATTGCATCCGAGGTACAGCTTGAGGCTCTTGGCGAGCTGATCGTTGCGGTAGCGATGATATCCTTCTGCGGAAGTCGGGTTGAGATATCGGGCGGCGTGGGATCGATATTACTTGTGGTGCTCGGAATAATCTGTGCAGCACTGATTATTTCGTCCTTCAAGATTATGGTGGCTTCACTTGCCTTTAAATTCAAGAGGAGCGGTCCCCTGCTCCAGTTCATCTACAATTTCTCGGGCTTTACGAAGTACCCGATGAACATCTATCCGAAGGCGATACGGATCATACTGACCTTCATTATCCCTCTCGGACTCTGTCTGTTCTACCCCTTCGACAACCTTTTCAGGCCTCTCGAAAGTCCTCATACAGTTGCACTTATGATGGTCGGCTTCACCGCCCTGTTCAGTTCGTTGTGTATTTTCGTATGGTCAAAGCTTGTCAAAATGTACGAAAGCACGGGTACGTAGTGGAGATTTTGTGAAAATATGGAAAGCAGACTGCGGTGCAGTCTGCTTTTTTTATGGCACGGTTACAGACGTGATTATCACTCTGAAACACCCAAATAACACCTTTATTCCCCCTCGTGAGTATACGTCGTGTGCTTGTCTTGATACAAGGTAAATAAAAATCACTCGTTGTATAGAAGCGAACTTTAAGATGGTTGTATCATTATATTTATGTGTTAAAATTTTATTATAAAGCAACTCATAATAAATTATCCTTACTTCTTGTATAACATTGATTGTAATTTGATTTATTTAACCTTGATTTTGTGATAAATGCACAAAATGTGAACGTTATTTTTGACGGTAAAAAAACACTTAGGCGTATATTTTGCTTCTTGCGAAAAAAATCGCACTGGATAAGATAATATGTTATTATATATAAAAATAAAATTAGGATAACTATACTGTTGCATTTTGGAGGAATTATGGAAAAGATTAAACAACTTTGGCTTGAATTTGAAGAAAAGTAACTGTATCCGGGCGGCAGTAGCAGGTCGCTTTGTTGCTCCTTGGCTGTATAGCATTGGCACAACCGTTCTTAACGGTGGCGTTTCGATGGTTGTCTTCTTTATTGTTAATAAAATCGTGATCAACGATTCTACTTCCAATGAAAAAGCCGATGAAAATATGGAATCTACAGAATAAAGAAAAAAACAGTTTGCCCAGGTGTTTAAATATCAAATATTATTAAATTTTGTTGTTAATTGATTGTTTTGCTTTATGGGTATTTGAAAGCAAACGTCGTTACAAATAAAAACATTGGAGGATTTTATGAGATTAGGAAGTATTGTACAAATTGTTATCATTTTTGTGCTTATAACAGCATTAATTATTGGTAACTCAATCGTGCTTGAGCCTCAGATGGAATCAAACATTACAGGTCTTCAGGCATACTTTGAAGAGGTGTTGAATTTCCACCCCTTCGCTCAAAGCAATGATCAGCTTAACCTGTCAAGACAGGGCGGTCAGGAGCTTTCTAAACAGATTATTCAAGAAGGAAGCGTATTGGTTAAGAACAACGGTGTTCTTCCTCTTGATATCAGTGCTGCTGGAAGTGTAAATGTTTTCGGTCACGCATCTATTGACTGGGTATACGGTGGTTCAGGCTCCGGTCAGGTTCTACCCGAGAACAATAATGCAGATGAAAATATTGATTTTCTCAAAGCACTTGATCTTTATCAGGTAAGCTATAACAAGAGTCTTACATCAATGTATGAGAGATTTGCCGGTGCTGTTGGCGACAACGGTGGATCAATTAACACCGGTTATTCTCAGTTCTACAAATTGACCGAGCCGAGCATTACCGATACAAGCTATTATTCCAATGATATTCTTAATGAAGCAAAGAGCTTTTCCGATACAGCCTTTGTTGTAATTGGACGTCATGCAGGTGAGACCGAGGATCCTCCCCGCGTACAGTATAAGAACAAAGCAAGTACAGACACAACCAGACATTATCTTGAGATTTCTACCGAGGAAGAGGAGCTTCTTAAGTATGTTGGAGAGAACTATGAAAACGTAATCGTTATCGTTAACTCTACAAATACCATGGAGCTTGATTTCGTTGATACTATCCCCGGTATTGATGCATGTCTTGTTGTTGGTGCAACAGGTACCCGTGCTGCCGAAGCGATTCCCTCTATTTTATACGGTGAGATTTCTCCTTCCGGCAGATTCACAGATACTTATGCTTATGATATGTCTACCAACATTAATTATAAGCGTACCGCTGCTGACGGTATTGGCCACTATCTTAATGCAAGCGATGTGTACCCCACAGGTGCAAGCAGTAATGCGGGTGTACCTTCCGGTAATACAATAAAGCGTCAAGCACCCGCTTTTATAGATTACATAGAAGGTATCTATCTCGGTTATAAGTGGTATGAGACTGCGAACGTTGAAGGCATCTGGGACGACTACTCCAGAGAAATCTATGATAACGACGGTCAACTCAAGACTGTTACAGGATATGATGCTGTTGTACAGTATCCTTTCGGCTATGGACTTTCTTACACAGAATTCGAATGGACTGTTGAGGGTATGACTATTCCCGATGGTTCTGAGATTAACAGAGATAGCGATATTGCTATCTTTGTTAGTGTTACCAACGTAGGTAATGTTCCCGGTATGGACGTTGTCGAGGTTTATCTGACACCAGAGTATAAGCCCGGCGAGATTGAAAAGTCCCACGTTTCACTTGTTGGATTCGGCAAGACCGCGACCATCAATCCCGGCGAAAAGCAGATCCTCACTATCAAAGTGAGCGTTGAGGATCTTGTTTCTTACGATGCATACGATCTTAACAACAACGGTAATAAGGGATACGAGCTTGATTCAGGTAAATATGAGCTTAAGCTTATGACCGACTCTCATAATATCAAGAACGTTGATTTTGCAAACGGAGCAAATGACGTTCCCGGTGTGATCACATATAACGTTTCCAATACTATTAATTTCCTTACAGACAGTGTAACCGGTAATCCTGTTACTAACAAGTTTACCGGCGAGGATGCTATTGACGGTGTAAGCCTTGACGGTAGCGACAGTGGACAGGATATCGGCTTTATCAGCCGTGCTTCCTTCCCCGATCCTTACGATATTGAGGATCTTCAAGATAGAGAGATGGCTGCTAATGTTAAGGAGCACAATCAGTACTCTCAGGGTGCGGCAAGTGAATGGGATAATGCAACTACCGATATCTTTGGTAGCCCTGTGAACAACAAGACGCCCGTATGGAATAGTGCGGCAGGAGTTCTTGAGTATAACGGTGTGAGTTATGCGGACTCTCTTGGCTCTGACGGCAAGGCTAAGGTTTATATGAATAACAAAGTAACCAGTCTTGGTCTTGCTCTTGGTTCTGACTATAATCATCCTCTTTGGGAAGCAGTCCTTAATCAGATTACTCTTGAAGAGGCAGTTGAACTCGTACGTGC
>JAZNWM010000274.1:0-3638 GCA_045593345.1 Eubacteriales bacterium | reverse complement strand
ACGAGTATCAGGATACAAACTACGCCCAGTTCGTTCTTACCAAGCTTCTCTCGGATAAATACAGAAACATAATGGTCGTTGGCGACGACGATCAGTCCATATACAGATTCCGCGGTGCAACTATTGAGAATATTCTTAATTTTGACACCACCTATCCCGACGCTACGGTTGTAAAGCTGGAGCAGAACTATCGTTCTACGGGTAATATTCTTGAGGCGGCGAACGCCATTATTCACAACAATTCTGCAAGACGTGACAAGCGTCTTTGGTGTAAGGCAGGTGCGGGCGAGAAGATCATTCTTCACGAGGCGGACGATCAGAACGACGAGGGACGGTATATCATAGACCGCATTAATGCATCAATCCGACAGGACGGACGCAAATATTCGGATTTTGCCGTTCTTTATCGTATAAATGCCCTGGGCAGATCGCTTCAGACCAGCTTTGCCAAGAGCGGCGTGCCCTACCGCGTTGTCGGTGATATGGGCTTCTACGACCGTAAGGAGGTTAAGGATATGCTTGCCTACCTTTCGGTGCTTGTATCTCCGTTTGATAATCTTAGACTTAAGCGAATTATCAACGAGCCTAAGCGTAAGATCGGTCCCACCACCGTCGATGCCATTGAGGAGATTGCCACCGAGCTTGGTATCCCGATGTACGAGGTGGTGAAGAACGCTCACGGCTATACCGCTCTTGCCAAGAGTGCGGATAAGCTCACAGCCTTTTCTGATATTATAGAGAAGGTAAGGGCAGAGAAGAGCCTTCCCTCCGAGATGATCGCGGCTCTGTTTGAGGAGTCGGGATATAAGCAGATGCTTGTCAGCGAGGGCTTTGAGGGCGAGGGGAAGATCGAGAACGTTCAGGAATTCATCGGTGCGGCTGTTGAGTATGAGACCAGATGCAGCTACTCGGATATTGAACCCACCGTTGCGGGCTTCCTTGAGGAGATCTCGTTGGTTTCCGACGTTGATAAATATGACGAATCGGCAGATGCAGTCGTTCTTATGACGGTTCACGCCGCAAAGGGACTGGAGTTCCCGGTGGTTTTCCTTGCAGGTATGGAGGACGGAATCTTCCCCTCACAGCAGAATATTGGCGAGGAGGAAGAGATGAGCGAGGAGCGTCGTCTTGCCTACGTTGCCATAACGAGAGCAAGAGATATGCTCTATATCACCCACGCCAGAGAGCGTATGATGTACGGCAGAACCACATATAACAGACTCTCCCGCTTCGTTAAGGAGGAGATGCCGAAATCGCTTATCTTTGAGGATTCTCCACGCCGCAGACAGCCCTCATCCTACGGTGGCTCGTCATACGGCGAACGCCGACCCTCCTATGCAGGCTCCTCTTATGGAGGATACGGAGCGGACAGGGGCAGCTCGGGACTTTCAGAGCTTCGCCGTCCCGTTGAGATCTCAACGCCGAAGCGTAGTAAGACGGGTGCCGCCGAGTACGGTATAACCCGCCTCACCTCCGGTACGAGAGTGCTGCACGAGATGTTTGGCGAGGGTGTTATACTTTCCTCCCGTGATATGGGGGGCGACGTGCTCTACGAGGTAAAGTTTGATAACGGCCAGACCAAGAAGCTTATGGCAACCTTTGCCAAGCTGAAAAAAATATAAAAGTCGCGGCACGTCCGTTAAATATTATGCACAGCCGTTGTTTCGGTGACACAGGCAAAAACGAAAAGAAAGGAGATAGTAATGTTCAGAGAAGAAAAAATAAGGACTAAAAACGGCGTTGATATTTATTACTACAAAAACCCTCACGTCCATAGCTTTTATCTTTCGCTTTTCGTCCGTGCGGGCAGTATGTACGAGGAGATTTCGGGCATTACCCATTTCCTTGAGCACGCCTCCATCCGCAACGTGAATTCTCTTATGGGAGGCGAGCTTTATTCCACCCTTGACAGATACGGTATGGACTTTAACGCCTCCACCTTCAGCGAGATGGTGCAGTTTTACGTGACGGGTGCATCGGCGAACCTCTTCCGCGGTGCTGAGATTATCAGCCGCCTTTTGTCACCCATCGTCCTCTCTCCAGATCAGATCCGTGCCGAGCGTGATCGTATCAAGGCAGAGATCCGCGAGAGCGATGACAGGACCTCTCTCGCTACCTTTTCTTATAATATTGTCTACGAGGGTACTACCCTTGCAAGGACCATAACGGGCAGTATCGGCGGTGTTAACAAGATAAACGGTGCGAAGCTTGAGGAATACCGTCGCAGGGTGGAAACACCTGAGAATATTTTCTTCTACCTTACGGGCAATTTTACCGATGCAGACCTCGCCCTGCTTTCCTCGCTTATCGAGTCCCATCGGCTTGATAGTGGCGTAATGCAGCAAAATATCGCACCCGTATGTGCGAATTTCGGACACAGAGATGGCAGAGTTCACGTGAAGAACGCCGATTTTACGATGCTTCGCTTCAGCTTTGATATGGATATGACCGACATTTCTGTGGCAGAGAGCGACCTGCTTTACGATATGCTCCTCGGCGGCTACAACTCCCGTCTGTTTATTGAGATGAGTGAGAAGCGTGGTCTGTTCTACGACATCTCGGGCTCCAGCGACAGATATTCAAATATCGGCTCTCTCGTCTTCTCCTTTGAGGTAAGGTCGGGCTCGGTTATCGATGCCGTACAGGCTGTAGTGGATATCCTCCGTCAGCTGAAGGAGAACACTCCCTCCGAGCAGGATATGATGCGTGCCGACTACGTTGACAACAAGGGGCTTCTTTATGACGACCCCCGCGAGCTTAATTTTGTCTTCGCCTATGATAACCACATAATGAACGCGGGATATACCACCGTTGACGAGCGTGCCGACAGCTATATGGCGGTCACTCCCGAGCGTATAAGGCAGCTTGCACAACGCATCTTCCGTCCCGAGAATCTTACTCTTGCGATAAAGGGAAACAAAAAGAAAATTGACACCGCAGCCATTGAGAGCATTATCAAAGGGCTCTGATGTCAACTAATATTTACAAAACGGCCGTTTTATAATTCGGCCGTTTTTGTATAACGGAAGCCACGCGATAGTCGCGTGGCTCAAAAGAGGTTAGCAGATGAAAAAATCCTCCGCATTCAGAATTGCCTCGCCGGTCAAGGCAAATAAGAACAAACGTAGTATTATCAATAAATAAGCAAGCATCACAGTAATATGAGACCTTTGAGGCAATCAAAAAAAGAGGACTTCAATGTCAGTCCTCTTTTTTAAAAAACCAATTATTTAACCTCGGTATTTGCAGAGATGTGCTTAAGATACGCGTTGATAAATCCGTCGATATTACCGTCCATAACCGAGTCAATATTACCGTCCTCAAAGCCTGTTCTCGTATCCTTAACGAGGGTGTAGGGCATAAATACGTAGCTTCGGATCTGGCTGCCCCACTCAATATTGGCCTTGTTTCCCTGAATATCCTCAATTCTGTCAAGCTTCTCGCGGAGCTTTATCTCCATCAGCTTTGCCTTTAGCATCTTAAGGGCGGTCTCCTTGTTCTGCAGCTGGCTTCTCTCTGTCTGACAGCCCACAACGATACCCGTAGGCTTGTGGACTATTCGGATTGCGGAGTCGGTCTTGTTGATATGCTGACCGCCTGCACCGGATGAGCGATGAGCGGTTATATCCAAATCCTCG
>JAZNWM010000273.1:0-4180 GCA_045593345.1 Eubacteriales bacterium | reverse complement strand
TGACACTTATATGCCGTCGCACATCTCTCGGCAAGTCGCATCATAAAGATACGGAGAAGGATGGTGAAATAGTCCTCCTGACACTTGTCACGCAGCTCCTCCTGGATATGAGTCAGGGAGATAACGTGGACATGGATCTTGGAGCAGAACTCGCACATCTCCTGTGCAAGCTGCATAACCTTCTCCTTCGCACGCTCGGAGGTATATGGGAAGGACTCAAAATGAAGTGCCTCAATCTCCATACCACGCTTCGCCATCATACAGCCCGCAACGGGTGAGTCGATGCCGCCCGAAAGGAGAAGCAGGCCGCGTCCTGCCGAGCGAAGAGGAAGACCGCCCGCACCGGGCTCCTGCCCTGCCCTGATGTACGCGTGGTCATCACGAACCTCTACCGTAACTGTGACGTCGGGGTTGTGAACGTCAACCTTTATACCGCGTACGGTAGAGAGGATCACGCCGCCGATCTCTCTTGAAATCTCGGGAGATTTCAGGGCAAAACGCTTATCCGAGCGTTTAGCATCCACCTTGAAGGTACGCTTACCGCGAAGCTTCTCGGGAAGATACTCTCTCGCCATAGCAATAATGCTGTCCATATTCTTCTCGCAAACGGCGGCACGGTTTACACCAACGATGCCGAATACCTTCTTCGCCGCCTCGTACATTCCGTCCATATCACAAAGCTCGTCGGTAGGCTCTACGTAGACGGTGGACTGCTTGAAATATATTTTGAAGACGCCGTAGGGACTTGCTCTGCGGCGAAGCTCCTTAATAAGCTGGGACTCAAAGCTCTGGCGATTGGCTCCCTTCAGAACCACCTCGCCGAATTTACAAAGTATAACTTCCTGAATTTTCATATTATATCCTGACCTTAATTATCTGATGATTTCGTTGAATATTTTCTCTGCCCGCTCCCTATCCTGCATTGTGGAATAAAAGACGGTCATACCGTAACGCTTGACGAAGGCACGGCTGTCATTCTGACAAAGCAGGGCTATACGCTCAAGGCACATCGCCTCCACCGCACCAAGCATCTCGGCATCGGTACAGATAAACACGCCGCACTCGGAGGAGTAGTCGTGGCGGGCGTTGAGAAGGATGGCGTAATCCTCGGGGAAGGCACCCGAATAAAGATATATCTTATGGAGAAGCCCATCGTAAACGAAGCCCTCCTCTCCCTCGGTGGCGGCAGGGTGATATATGATACCCTCGGCACCGTAGGTGGCAGCAAGCTCACGCAGCATAGAGTATGCATCACGCTCGGGTCTGCAGGAGGCGAGCGACGCCATAACGCAAAGAATTATTATTAGCGATAGTATTTTTTTCATTTGATTTCCCTCCTAAAAAAGAGTATTCATCAGAGGGAAAAATAATGAATAAATATAATTTTTCAAAGAAAAAGCGGTTAAAATACCTATATTTCGGGGATTATGCGGAGGTCATCTCACCACGGAGATCCTGCTCCATACGTGCCTTTATCTCATCAATGCCGATATCAAGGCTGAAGAGATAATAGAGCTTGGCAACAGCAGCCTCGGTAGTCATATCAAAGCCGCTGACCGCACCTGCAGCCTTGAGTGCGGAGCTTGTTTCATAGGCACCGAGGGACACCGTTCCTGCAGGACACTGCGAGCAGACGGTGATAACCGAGCCCGATTCAAAGGCGTGGGAAATTATGGGAATGAGCGAGCCACCGTCCGAGGGAATGTTGCCCGCACCGAAGGTCTCAAGGACGATGCCTGACAGCTTGTCGGTCATAATCGACTCAAAGAGTCCGAACTGGATGCCCGGAAAGACCTTAAGAACGCCGATGGGCACGGCAGACAGAGGCTGCATTTTAAGAGGTGCGGTCGGCTTTCTGCGGATGGCGGGATGGTTGTATTTTATGGCAATGCCCACGTCAGCAAGGTGGGGGTAGTTTGGCGAATCGAAGGCGACCAGGCCGTCGGCACTCATCTTGACCGCACGGTTTCCGCGAAGGAGCTTGCCGCTGAAGTAGAGGCAGACCTCGGGAACCACGCCCTCTGCCGCGATTAGCATAGAGGTTATCAGGTTATCCCTGCCGTCGCTTCTGATCTCGGAGAGAGGAATCTGCGAGCCTGTAAGCACGACCGGCTTATCAAGTCCGTCAAGAATAAAAGACAGAGCCGAGGCGGTATACGCCATAGTGTCGGTGCCGTGAAGCACGACAAAGCCGTCGTATGCCGAGTAATTTTCGTAGATCACCGAGGCGATCTTGTTCCACTCCTTAACCGCCATATCGGAGGAGTCAAGGAGGGGGGACATCTCGTGGAGAGTCCAGTCGGGAGCAGAGCTGCTCTTCATATCCTCGATAGCAGAGATTGCCTGACCGAGAAAGCCCGATATGGGTGCATAACCCTTATTGGTTTTCTTCATTCCGATGGTGCCACCGGTATAAATTATAAGAACACGTTTCTTCATTTTTCTAACCTTTCATCAGCCGCGAAGGGCACGCTCGCGGTCAATATAGCCCTGCAATATGATCTCGGCAGAGAGTGTGTCAACGGCGTCCTTACGCTTCTTGCCGTAGGTACCCGTCTGACCGAGGAAGCGGTATGCCACCATAGTAGTCATACGCTCGTCAAAGAAATCAATGGGAATATCGGTATACTCGGCTACAAGTGCGGCAAAGGCACGGATGACCTGACTACGCTCGCCCTCGCTGCCGTCCATATTCTTCGGCAGGCCGATTATTATTTTCTTACAGCAGCGTGCCTCGGCCTCCTTTGCCACGCGGATGGCGGTGTTTCGCATTCCGCCCTCGCTGACGGTACAGATGCCGCTTGCCAGCATACCCGAGATGTCGCACTCGGCAATGCCCGTACGCTTGTCACCGTAGTCGACGCCAAGATATTTTCCGTGAGTTGTATCCATTATTTACTCCAAAATCAAAGCTTTTTATATACGAAAACGCGGAAGTCCGCAGTGCATTCAAGGGTTGAGAGACTATCAATTTTCGCCCTGTCCGAGGGCCTTGTGCGGTAGGCGTAGGGCGTCATCATAAAGAGGTCGTGGATTTTATCGGGCGAGTCAAGGACGAATTTATACGTCAGAGGCTCGTCCATCACAAGCTGAAATCCATCAAGTGCGGTGTCCATAACCTCGTTTTTATAGGGCGTGTCATATATTGCCGCCTTAAGCTCGTAGAGATGCATCTCACCCGGGATCGCCATAATGAAATGGCCGCCACGCTTCAGCACGCGAAGGGTTTCGGTAAGGGCGAGAGGCGAGAAGGTGTTTATCAGGGTGTCAAACTCGCCGTCGGGTGCGGGAATGTGATAGGAGCCCGCAACGGCAAGAGATATGCGGGGATTTTTCTTTGAGATCTCGCGTACGGCGTCCTTGGATATGTCAAAGGCAGACACGTCGCTTGTACCGTTCTGCTCAAAGAGGGTACGCTCGATAAGGTCGGTATAGTAGCCCTCACCTGCCCCGGCGTCAAGAAGGCAACCGTCCCTCGGCGTATACTCCAGGGCAAGACCGCCAAGCCATCTGGCAAGAGGCTCGTAATACCCACCGCCAAGGAAGGCACGGCGTGCGAGAACCATATCACGATTATCACCGTGAGTGCCACCCGTATGACCGAGCAGGAGGTTGTAATATCCGCCGCGAGCCCTGTCGTAGGAATGCCCAGCAGGACAGACTGCCCGATTTTCTTCAATATTCAATTTTTCACCGCATTTCGGGCAAGTAAATCTCATATATATCAGTAAACCCTTTAAAAACTTCCTGAAAACCAAATAGGCATTCTTTTACATTTACATTATAGCATAATAAATAGCAAGTTTCAAGATGAAATAAAGAAAAAGGTGGATATATAGAACGTGAGCTCGGCAGGGCCTTTAGTGTTGGAGGTTGTTTTTTCGCGAAGCAAAACTTTTCTAAAAGTTATTGACATATTACTTTATTTATGATAAAATATTGAAAGTATTTTATAGGGGTATCGCCAAGCGGTAAGGCAAGGGACTTTGACTCCCTCATTCGTAAGTTCAAATCTTGCTACCCCTGCCAACAAAACAGCCCTGTCCTTGTGACAGGGCTGTTTTGTTGATGGTGATAGCCGCTTTGAACTTAGCACCGTAGGTGCGTAAGTTCACATTCTCGACGCTGACGCGTCGAGCTCGCTCGTAAGCGACGAGTCGAAAGAATCTTCTCGCTTTGC
>JAZNWM010000272.1:0-6317 GCA_045593345.1 Eubacteriales bacterium | reverse complement strand
CACCCCAAAGGGAGCCTACAACGGTCTTGTTATCAATTCTGATATTTCTGAATGTATGGGTGAATTTTTCTGCATCGCCAACGCCCCAGCTTACTTCACCGACAACACCACCGGTTGCCTTCTGATAGTTAGCAACGCTGCAGTTAGAGATAGCTATGTTTTCAAAGGTACAGTTGCCCTGAGCAAGACCTGCGATAACGCCCTGCTCTACGCATTCCATAACGATCTCGGCATCAACCATATTAAGATTCTTTATAGTTGCGTTACAAACGGAGCCGAAGAGACCGCCACCGAGATTACAGTAGGAAAGGCCGATGTCCCAGCCGTTCTGATAGAGGTAACGGATGGTGTGGACACCAATAAGATTACCCTCTGCGTCATACTTACCACCGTCGAAGGTACCCATAAAGGATCTACCCACGCCACCGCCGGAGTTGGATGTACCGTTTACATAGCCGGAACCGATGGGGTTAAGGGAGTAGCCGCCTGCAAGGTCGATGTCTGCACCGAGATAAACGGTCTTGCCTTCAAACATATCAGAAGGAACATTAACCTTTGTACCATTTTTGTTGGTATATTCACCGCCGCCATCTACTATGGCACCAAAACCAGCAAGCTGGTCTGCTGTACTAAGGGTAAATTCTTTGTCGGTAGTGTTATACCAAGAAATATCGAAGTTGCCTTCCCACAAATTTTTGTTATCGGTAACAGGAACATACTCCGAGAAGGTTGCAACGGTCATAACAACGTCACCTGTTGCAGGATCGTAGCTGAACTCGTTATGATTTACGGGATTAGAAACGAGAGTCATCGCAACGGGAGTGCCGTTTTCAACGTGGTAAAGCTTAACGCTTGTTGTATTAAGGCCGGGCTTGAAGAGCTTCTTAAGAGTAACGGTTACGGGAACGGTGTTATCCTCAGCAAGTCCGTCAATATGTACGTCAACAGACTTTGCACTCTCGCCGTTTTCAACGGGAACGGACTCGTTAGGAGTTTCGATAGACTCAATCTTAAGCGTAAGCTTATCAGCTCCGTCAGCAAGCTTTACGTCAGAGGGGATTTCAGCGTACTGGTCATCGGTGGTTTCGCCGATGGTAACATCCTCAGTAAGGCTGCCTGTGGTGGTGTCGATCTTGTCAGAAATGTCCTCTGACTCAGAGTACTGGATTGCTACATAGGGCCATTCTGCATCTGCGTCATACTGATCGTCGAAGGAGTCGAACTCGCCGGTGGCCTGGGTTGCGATAAGCTTCAGAGAGAAGCCTGCTTCGCAGAGGGACATATCCTGATACTCGTTGCCTGCGTACTCATCCATATGGAAGGCGATGGCAAGGATCTGATAGTCCTTGGGATCAAGGCTGCCTGCCTCGGCGGTGTTGCCATCAAGAACGTCGGTAAGCGTGCCGACAGAGGTAAGACCGTCAAGCGAGGTAATCTCGGCAGATACGGGGTTTACATAGTAAACGTCGATAGCGTCGGAAAGCTCGGTAACCTTACCGTTAGCGGCGATGCTGAGCTGCCACTTGAACTTAAGGCTGCCGTTATTAACGACCTTAACGTATCTGACCTGGGTGTAACCGGGCTCCCAGTTGTCGTGGTTGAATACGGCACCTGCGGAGGCGTCGATCCACTCGTCAGAGTCGGCTGCAAGAAGCTTATCTGACCAGTACATCTCTGCCTTCAGAGAACCCGACTGGATTACGTTGTTTTCGCTCGAGACTATATCGGTGAACCACGCGAAGGTAGTTCCCATAAGCATAGAAAGGAGCACAAAACACGCAACCAGGCTTGTGAATAAGGACTTTTTGGTTGTGTTCATAACTTTTTTCCTTTCAAATTAATTTCTATTTTAAGTAACGCGTATGCGTTAATAATAGACGTAAATTATTAAGGGGTGAGATCACCGAGGGAGCTGCCGTTTATGATATGGCGGTCTTCGTTCGGGATGCTTGAAATTCCCCAGCACTCAATAAGCTCGACAGTAGTATCAGAGTCGAAGCGAAGGGTAAAGGTAAGGGTTTCGCCCTTATCAATCTGCTCGGACACGAGGGTCTGGTCGCCGATCACAAGCTTGATATATCCGGTTGTACCGGTGGTTTCGTCGTCAACGGTGGTGACGGTAACGGTATATGCAGTATCACCCGCGAGGGTGTAGACGCTGTTGCCGGAGGTGTTGGTGACGGTGGTGCTGGTGGGGGCGGTGGTAATGCTGAGGGTATAGACGGAGGCCGTGATCGTTTCGGTCGTGGCGACGCTCTCGTTAAACCAGGCGTAGGTCGACGCACTGAAGACCACGATGCAGGCGATGATTGCGACGAACGAGGTGACAACGCTACGCATAAAAATCTTGTCGGTGAGCGGCTGCTTCTCGCGGTCGGGATCAAGCTGCTGTTTCAGGCAGTCTATGAATTTCAAAACGATTTACCTCCTTTTCTGTGATTTTTGTTATTTTGATGGGTGCCCTGTTGTTTTTGGGGCACCCAATTGATTTTTGGGTGCCACCCAAGCCCCGAAGGGCTTGGGGGTGGGGGTTAACCAATATGGATGCTAATTAGATAGAGAATATCATCCCAAGTGATATATCCTTTTCCAACAGAAACCTTCCAAGTGGAAAGACCAAGAGCAACGAACTGTTCTTCAGTCATATACTCGGCAAAGTTTTCATAGGTGTAAAGACCATACTTTTCAATGTCAGCCATCATTGCGGCCTCATCATACTTCATATCATCGTTTACAATGAAGGGCATAAGGTAATTGGGGCTTCCCTCAACCTCTGCGGGTGTTACAGTCCACATACCTTCAAGTATACAGTTGTAATGTTCTGCAGTAAGGATAGACCAGCTCTCGGTATACTCCTCGTAAATCTCGTAGCTTTCAAGGCTTACGGTCTTATATCCGTCACCGTCAACCTGAACGAACTTGTGACCAACATAATCAGCAACATTAGAAGCACCAAGTATTACATACTCGTTGGTAGCCACATCAAAGAATCCGTGTCCGTTTATGGTCTTAATCTCTGTACCATCGCTGAATCTTAATTTAACAACGGTGTAATTATCATATCCGTGATTCATTACAATGGAAGAAGAAACAGAATCATACTTTCCTGTGTAGAAGTTCCAAACGAGAAGCTTATCCTCGTAAGTTACCTGATCAATACGCTTCTGTGTGCCGTCTGCAAGGGTTACAAGAGTGTCGGGGGTGACGCAGACGCTGCTATAACTCTGTGCAGGAGCGTGATAGCCGATGTAATAATAGTATGTAGCTCCGGCATTATCCTGGTAGCTATACTGAATTACAGTATTGTACTCATTACGCTTCGCAGAAATGGATGGCGAACTATAAACCAAAATATTATTCTTAACTACAGGGGATGTTCCTGCCGTTGAGCTGGACTGATACTTGAACAACTGTGCAGGATCGCCATCAATAGAAAGTCCCGAAGGCATCGATTGTGTCGAGCTTCCGAAGGTTTCGGCATCTCCAAGGCCCTTATCCTTGTAATCGGTGATAGTTACCGCACCGCTAAATACAGGGAAATATGCATACCAACCACTTGTGTGAGAGGTCTTACCATCGGACATAACAATTTCTACAATAGGATAATAGATGGTCTGACCATCTACGGTAGTGCTACCAATAGTAGAGGAGGTTGCACTTACGTTAGGCATAACATAGGTGTTGTTACCAACGGTTACAGTAGTGGATGCTGTGTTGCTGCTGCCAAATGTAAACTCGGCGTGCTTGGTTGCTGCTTCAACAACCGCAACGGTAATACTTATTGTCTTGGTATATGTTACGCTGTAAGTAGTAATATTGCCGTCTGCATCCAACTTGTAGTTGTTATCATCGGTGTAGGTGTAAACAACCTTATAATCTCCAGCGGTATTAAAAGCAATGCTCTTTCCGGTGTAATCGGTTCCATTCATTGAAACGGTGTAATTGGTTATTCCCTTTCCTATAGTCAGGATCGAGGTGTCCCAATTGAATGTATCGCCTTCGTCCATAGAGATGTTAACCTTGCCGTTTTCTTCGTAACAGTAATCGTTAGAGCCGTCGGTCTTTGCCTGATAATTCTTGTTGGTATAGTCAAAGCTGAATGATGGAGGTACGGCACCTTGAGTAGTAGGCTTATACTCAGGACAGTTGTTGTTTACGGATCCGCTTGTATTGGGCTGAGTGTAAACATATCCGTTAACACCGCTAACAGTTACCGCAGTTCCAACATATCCGGTGTTAGCATTATCGGTTATATCCTCTGCATTGAACGAAGCGGTCAAGGAAACAATACCGGTATTTACATAGCGGTTAGGGCTTGTTCCAAAGTGATACTTGCTACAACTGTCGCCAAACATTGTTTTGTGAAGGTTCTCGGCGTATGTATCAGTGGGAACTTTACTCTCGCTAATAAAGTTGTACTGAGTGAGCGTTCCGTTAAGAACCAGGTTCGCAGATTCGGTAGCATCGGAGTGGATTACAATACCCATACCAACGAGGCTTCTGCCGTCGTCATAATTAGCGGTTGTAACATCTTCCAATGTAACAGTGCCCGATTTGATAATCAAGTTAGCAACCGTACCGCCGTACAAGGTGGTGTTGGTAATTGTAGCATTAGCACGAGTTGAAACAGGAGCAGCACAACCGGAAATGTAGCAGTTCTGGATGATGGTGTCTCCAGCAACGTCAATAGCGGCATTATAGTAGTCCTGGGTGCTGTATGCACCGTAAGAATTGTAAACATCGCCTACAATTACAAGATTATCAAGTGTTGCATTCTTGGTGATGAGAACACCGTGTCCCTGCTTCGAATTATAAGCGGTAGGTGCTCCCTTAAGCGAGTATGTGAATCCGTTACCGTAGAGAGTACAGTTCCAGTAGTTTACATAGGTTTTGGTATTGACATCACACAGAAGTACGAAATTACCACCAGAGGTTGTGCCAGTTGCAGATGTGATGTTGGTGGCATCAACGACTTCGAGGTAAAGCTCGGTGGGGATGCAGTAATCGTTATCGGTAATTGTAACCTTTACAACGCCGGTGCCGTTGAACTGGATAGCGTTGTTGGAGTAAGTACCGCTTGCGGATGTGCCGTTAACTGCTTCAACAGTTACGGAAACTGTGCCAACGGATACGCCGTCCTTTGCCTTGAAGAGTTTATCAAGAGCAACGGTTCCAACGTTACCAACTCTGTGGAGGAAATCACCGTTGTTCATTACAACGTCGAACTTTTCTTCAGCTGCTCGTTCGGTTACAGTTACAGTAATTGTTGTAGACTGGCAGAAGTAGTAGTCTGTAATTGTAATCGTAGCGGCACCCGTACCATTAAGAATAAGTGTTCCCTGTGTCCAATCGTTAATGTTGGGGGTGAATTCACCTGTTACGGTGCTATCTTCACCTACAGGGGAAACGGTTACCTTAACTGATGCATCAATTATTACAAGTTTTTCATCTTCAAGTTCTGCCTCAGTGAACAAATCGCCGATTGCAATAGGTTTACCATTCATATAGCTTTCCTTTGCAGTCTCAGATTTGTTGAATTTTACCTCAGAGTTACCCTCTGCTCTATCAAGGATAGTTACGCCGGCGAGGTCGCCAACGCCCTTGGATGTTACGCCCCAGCCGTAGCCGGTGAAGAGCTGGTTAAACTCGCGGTAAATAAGCTGCTTATCTTCCTTAAGTACACCTGCAACGCCGTTAACGGTTTCGGTGGGGTTGGGGTTATCGGCATCAGCAACATCGTGGAAGTGCTGGACACCGTTTACAAAGTGGTAGCACTCTGCATAATCGTGGCCGTCACCGTGAATCCACATTCCGTTTGCATCCTTAGCCTTAACTACAACATAGTTAACTCTGCCGGAGGTGGGGATTGCGGTAGTGTTACCATTAAGGTCGGTAACGGTTTTGTTTGCTACATCAACAGATGCAACCTGAGTAAGACGGCTCATCTGATGATCGTGAGTATAGGATGCGAGGGAGTTTGCAACAAGCTCGCAATAGTAGTAATCGTTCCAGTCGCCGAAGTGAACGGTACAGCCTTCTGCGGTGATGCCGTCCATCTTGGGATAAACGTGGCCGTCGATGGTCTCGTTCTCACGAACGGAGCCGATCAGCATACCTGTGTAACGGTATGCGTAGTACTGGTAGTTTGCACAAACGTCGTTGTAGACGTCCATTACTGCGGAGACGTGGCAGTTCTCAAAGTGAATGCCGGCGTTCTTGGGTGTTCCTGCAGAGGTCTGGCCGCTGGTGGGATAATACTGACCAACGATGCCGCCGCAGGCTACGTCATAGGAGCCCCAGAGGGCAGAAATCTTGTT
>JAZNWM010000271.1:0-3851 GCA_045593345.1 Eubacteriales bacterium | reverse complement strand
ATTTGCGTAGCAAATGGCGAGCAACATCATTATGCGGAGCATAACATCACTTTTGCGTCAGCAAAAACATCACTAACAGAAAAAAGAGCAGACATACAAGATTTTCGTCTTGCGTGTTTGCTCTTTCTGTTTGTATAGGGGTTCCCCGAAGCGAAGTATGAGCTTTGGGGGTTCACGTATTTGGGTTTGGGCTTAGCTCATATTGTATTTGTCCGGACAAATGCGATGCTTGCACTTTTATGAAAGCGTAAATTCTCCGTTAAGGATAACACGCATTGTTCTCGGGCGTTTTTCTGTTTTGCTTTTATCCTATTTTCTTTACGAAAAGATATCTTTCAAGGCCGCCGTATTTCTTCAGCACCTTCGCTACGGTAAAGCCGCAGGCTGAAAGATTGTTGCTGCTCCAGGGATTCTCGGGAGATACGGTAGAGGACAGCCACTTGAAGCCACATTCTCTCGCGTGTACCTCAAGGCGTGAGATAAGCTCACGCTGAAGTCCGTTTCCGCGGTAATGCGGTCTAACGATAGTCAGCTTCACGTTGGCGTTCTCGGTAATGTCGGTAACCTCGTCAAGATCCTTCGCAAGGTTTTCTGCCGTCGTTCCCGCCGCGTGAAGAATGCCGAAGGCGATCATCTCCCCCTCGTAATATGCACCCAGCACTAAGCTCGGCTCGGGGAAGCATACCGAGAAGGTTTCGGTGGTATTCCTGCGGAGAAAGTCGGTGCTGCCAACCGCCGCCGCAAAGGTCTCCTCCTGAATATCCAGCATCTCGGGTATGTAATCGGGTGTCAGCCTCTTATAGCTGACGAGAGTCATATCAATCTTCATACTTTTCTCCTTTACACCTTCGCCACGACTATAAGGAAGCCGAAATTAACGAAGGTATCTGTTGCTAAGAATTGCTCCTCCAGGGTGTCGAAGTTCTCGTCAAGCCATTCCTTCTCAACCTGTATCTCCTGATTTGTGGGATTGTTTGCCGCCGTAACGTTTACGCTGTTGCGTAGGAAGAGGAATATGGTGTCGAAGAAGGCCTCCTTCTCGGAGTAATCCATAGACGCCGAATTTATGCTCATCCTCTCGTATACGATATCGCGATAGCCCGAGCGATGCAGCAGGGTGAACAGCTCGCGTCCCGAGTAACGGTAGCCCGTTGTGTCGCATTTTGCAATCATATTGAAGGCACGCTCAAACTTCATCTCCTCATCGGGATATACGAAGCTTATACCGTCGTCAATATTTCTGATAAAGATGACTGCTCCGCGATTGCAAAGCTTGCGTACGTTCTTTAAGAGATGATAGGGGGACTTAAGATGGGACATAACCGCAAGGATGTTGATCCAGTCAAATCCCTCAATGCCCTCCTCCTCCATCAGATCTCTCATACTGTCAACGAAGTCGGGGGCCTCGACATCCATCTGGTAGAAATGTGCCTTATCGCTTTCGTAATCAGCACGTGCCTTGTCAACGAAGCTCTGGTCGTACTCCACGCCGATGATCCTCTCAACCTCGTCCCGCTTGCCGAGGCGTGCCATCAGGGCCCGTCCGTTTCCGCATCCTATATCCAGCACACGGAGCCCCGACTTGCCCTCAAGATACTTTTCGTATACGGGCATATCAAAGTCGTAAAGCAGCTTCTGCTGTGTTTCCAGTCGGCGTGACTCGATTTTATTACCCTGACTGAAGAAGCCCACCTTGCCGTCATTCTGAATATGAACACGTTTTTTTGTACGCTCTCTCCTGGTCTTGAGCTCGTTTTCGATTATCTCATCGTAATCGGTCACCCCCACCTTGTCCTTAAGTATGGGCAGAAGCATATCGATGGAATTAAAGGAGTATACGTCGGTGTACTGAATAGCGTTGATATGCTTTACGCGGTCTATCTCCTGCTCGGTGAAGTACTCCTGCATAGCCGCGGTGTTGTAGGAAAATCCGGGGGTGATAATAGGAAGGAAGGAGCACATAGGATTAGAGAGGGCAGAGCGAAGCTCCTGCAGAACCACGTCGTCCTCCTTGCCGCACTGCTCGAAGAAATCGGGCGTCATAATCATTATCATAAGCGATACGCGGGAGGCCACGTCCTTGCATACCGACATAAAGTTATCACCGCGTTTTATACACTTCGGTGCATAGAATATCTTGAGCTTGTTCTTTGTATGAACGCTAAGGTCGGAATATATGCTTGCGGCAAGCATAGCTCCCTCACCCCTGTAGCATAGAAATACGTTATAATCCTTATACATTTTTGACTCCCTTCGACGATATATAACAAAATTATACCACACTTACTGGTGAAAATCAAGGCGTAGCCCACACTTTATAAAAAAAGCAGAGGCATATTCTGCCTCTGCTCATATTCTTTTGTGATAAATTATGACGATCACTTGCCAAGATATGTATAGTAGGTCTGATCGCCGAAATTATCATCTCCCATAAAGTGGGCGATGGTATGTGCGATCTGAATATTCTGAATCTTCACGCCGTCAAACAGCTCTGCACCGTAGCCGTATGCGAAGATAGGCACGTTCTTTCCCGTATGGTTGGTAGAGTGGTATTTAAGCTCTCCCTGGGCGTTGGGATAGAGATCACCTGTCTCGTGGTCTGCGGTAATGAGTATGAATGTGTCGGGATTGTAGAATGCATATTCCATAAACCTTCCGATAGCCTGGTTAAAGCGGACAAGAGCCATATACGCACGGTCAAGCTCGTTGTTGTGCGAGTGCTTGTCAATATGTGCCTCCTCGTACATAAGGAAGAAGCCCTTCTCGTTTTCTTCAAGCTTTTTCAGGGTGTCGGTAATATGCTTCTCAACCGAGTTGTTTATGTATCTCTTGTCGTAAAAGTCAAAGCTGCAATCAATGATAGTGCCGTATTTCGAGGTTGTCTCAAACTGGCTGAGAATGATGCCGGAGGTATCTCCGCGTGCATCCGCGTGGGCAGAGAAGGCTGCGGGTGTCGCACCCGTCTTCGATTCGGTAGACATTACGCCCGCTGACATTCCCTTCTCAAATGCCAGCTCGGTAAGCGACTTTATATCCTTCTGATTTCTGTCACGGCCTACGTATCCGTTGTAGGTTTTACGACCGCAGGCAAGAGCCGTACCGCCCGCCGCAGAGTCGGTAACGCCCGACAGAGAAGCGGTGAAGGCCTCTCCCTGATAGGGAAGAAGATATCCGTAGAATATATCCTCGCCGTCGCTGTATTCAAGCTCGGTGTCGATATAATCAAACATAAGAGTCTGATTAAAGCCCATTCCGTCACCGATAAGCATAATGAAGCTGTTTGCCTTCTCAACGATGGGGGTATGGATGCTTTCGGTCTCGGGAACCTGGGTGTCACAGCCCGCCTTGGGCACGTAGGTTTCAATGAAGAAATATGCCGCTGCCGCTATGATGAAATAGTCACCCTCCAGGGCAATATCTGTGCCGTCTGAAAGTATAGCGAACTCAAGTCCCGCGGTGTCTGCATCAAGTCTTGCCGAAATATCTCTTTCGGTATTACCTACTACGATCTCGTGCTCGGTGGCGGGTGTCATACTGTCCTCAACCAATGCAAGCTCCACCTTGGTTCTCTCAAGAATCTCTGCCTGAATATATTCCGCCGCTCTCTTGGAGTAGTCAAGATCCTCGTCGGAATAAACTATAGAGTAGTCCTTAAGATTTACGCCGTTAATCTTACCGCCCTTGAGACCTAACACCTCACAGCTGACGAGCGAGATTGCAAATGACAGTATCAAAAGTAAACAAGCTATTTTTTTCATACTTATCTCCCAAAAAATATTTATTTCATATACATAATAGCACAAATAATAAGTCGGAGGCCAAGCGGTCTTAGGAAGACAAGGCATATTATC
>JAZNWM010000270.1:0-3785 GCA_045593345.1 Eubacteriales bacterium | reverse complement strand
CTTAAAATGCCCGACAAATTGGATTTTTATTGCGAAACGGTTAATGCTTTGGCACCGAGGCGTGTGCTTCTCCCCTTACAAGTCGGCTCTATAAAGAAAAATCCCGAGGGTATCGAGCCCATCGGGATCTTGTACGGGAATTTGCTCCGTCTGACAAGCTCTCCGCAGGTAGCTAAGCGGCAGAACGGTAGTGAATGGTGTTAATAACACCAGAGCCGTTCTGTGACCGAGCCGCAGCGAGAAGGACGGAGCAATGTTACGAACCCAATTCGTGCAAGCTATAAAATGCAAAACAAGAAGATCAATGCTATGAATTGCATAATTTGCAAAGCACGAGTATGTTCGATTCCTTCGCACGGGTCACCACAATAAAAAATAACCAGCCGAAATATTCGACTGGTTATATTGTGGTGACCCGTACGGGAATCGAACCCATGTTTTCAGCGTGAGAGGCTAACGTCTTAACCGCTTGACCAACGGGCCTTGCTTTGTTCAGCTTGTCTATTATACTATCTTTTTTGCATTTTGTCAAGATGTTTTTGAAAAGTTTTTTGAAAAAATTTTCGCATTCCTAAAATCTCGGTGTTTTGAACGATTTTTCTTTATTTTTTACCACTTTTAAAAGTAAATTTGCTGAAAATCATTGATTTTAGATCCGTCGCGTGGTAAAATTATATTGGATAAATATATTTTAAGTCGGATTTTCGGTCGGCGATACGCTTTTTACAGGCCAAATTTCCGGAAAAATGAAAAGGACGGACACAAAATGGACTACACAAGACTCAATCCCGTAATACGCTCGGTTTCGCTTTACGAAAGGATAAACCGCACGGACGAGTGCGTGGGATATGATTCAAGAGTTATATACATAGTTTCGGGCGAGCTGACTGCGGTGGTTGACGGCGAGAAGCTCGGCCACCTTGCCCCGGGAAATATGCTTTATATCCCTGCGGGTATGCGATACAAGCTAAAGAGCAAGTATCTTCGTGCGGTGGTAGTGACCTTTGATCCCACCGACACAAATCCCGAGCCTCAAGACAGACTTGCTCCCGTTTCGGTCAGCGAATATGATGCAGCTCTCTGTCACAAGGACGGCGTCGAGGGACCGCTTGCAAAGTATATTTTGCTTGCCGATATGGAATCCGACCGTGATCTGTTCATCAGAATGAGCAACATTTTTACCTCGGCAGAGGGACGTTACAGAGCACAGATATCGGCGATGTTCAAGCTGGTGCTGCTTAAGATCATAGAGACGTCGGACGAAAACGCCCTGCCTGCCAGAATGGTAGAGGAGCTTGACAACCACATCAGGGAGAATGTGTCTGATGAAATATCAAACACCGAGATCGGTGCCATCTTCGGCTATCATCCCTTCTACGTCAGTCGTATGCTGAAGGAGAGAAAGGGTATGACGCTTCGTCAGTATATCATCGCATACCGACTGAAATGTGCGAAAAGATTGCTCGAGCTGTCGGACAAGAGTGCGGCGGAGATTGCCGAGGAGTGCGGATTTACCGATGCTTCCTATTTTGCCAAGACCTTTAAGGCGGCATTTGGTATGACACCGAAGGAGTACAGAAGCTCATTCAAGGAAGATTTTATCTGATTTTGTCAAGTTAAGTTGACATTTTGAAGGATTTTGATATGAAATTAAAGAAAAACGACATTATTGAATCGCAAATTATTGATATAACAAATCTGGGCTTTGGCGTTGCCAAGATTGACGGTGCGGTGGTGTTTGTATCGGGTACCGTTCCCCAGGACGTAGTGAAGATCAGGATTATAAAGGTGGGCTCCTCCTACTCTGTAGGCAGGGTTGAGGAGATGATCGAGCCCTCGCCCCTGCGATTTGAGGGCAGATGTGCCAACGGCGGATGCCGCAGCTGTGCCTACAAATGCCTCTCTTACGAGTTCGAAAAGGGACTTAAGGAGGAGGCCGTTCGTCAGATATTCAAAAAATGCGGTCTTGAGGACGCGACGGTGATGCCGCTTGTGGCTTCTCCCATTGAGGAGGGCTATCGCAACAAGGCACAGTATCCCATCAGTCGCGACAAAAACGGCGAATACGTTATTGGATTTTTCGCACCGAAGAGCCATCGCGTGACCGAGGCGGCAGACTGCCCTCTCGCCCCCCGTATATTCAGCGAGATCATCGGTGTGCTTCGCTCCTTCTTCGCAAAATATGACCTTTCGGTCTACAATGAGGAGAGTGGCGAGGGGCTTCTCAGGCATATTTATCTTCGCCGAGGTGAAATTTCGGGCGAGGTGCTGCTCACCCTTGTGATTAATGGTAGCTCCCTTCCCCACTCCGACGAGCTTGTAAAGATAATAACCGAGAGATTTGCAGATATTGTGGGCATTCTGCTCAACGTGAATGAGAAAAACACCAATATTATTCTCGGCGACGAATATATTACCCTGTTCGGCAGGGATTACATCTTTGACACCCTGGGCGGCGTGACGCTTAAGATCACCGCACCGTCCTTCTACCAGGTAAACCGCAAGGCAGCCGAGCTTCTCTACGCCAAGGCTAAGGAGCTTGCCGCACCGACGAAGGACGATCTGCTTCTCGACCTGTACTGCGGTGCAGGCTCTATCGGTCTGTCAATGGCAGACGACTGCGGCGAGGTTATCGGCATTGAAATCGTAGAGAGTGCGGTCGAATGTGCCACCTACAACGCTGAGATCAACCACATACACAATGCCTCCTTCTACGCGGGTGATGCAATCGATACGAAGAAAATCCTTGAGCCCGCCGAGAATATCAGAGGCGAGAAGATCAAGCCAAGCATTGTGGTGCTTGATCCCCCGCGTGGAGGCACCACCGCCGAGCTTATCGAGCATATTTCAGGCCTTAATCCACAAAGAATAGTTTACATTTCCTGCAATCCGGCTACCCTGGCACGCGATATGGTGGCGTTCAAGAAGTTTGGATACGTGGGAAGCGAAGTAACACCCTTCGATTTGTTCCCTCTCACAGGACACGTCGAAAGTGTCGTTTGTCTGACGCGGAATTTGCAATGATTTGTAGGGACCGGCCTCCCGGACGGTCCGTTTATGAGATTTTGTCCATTTTTTGGACCGTCGAGGACGCCGGTCCCTACAAGGTTGGTGTTCAAAATCAAAAAATGCCCCAATTTTGCGTTGGGACAAATGTGAGTTTTGAGCGAAACTCAAAAGTTCGTTTTACAGCAGTACGGTATAACATATCGAAAGGAGATAATATGGATAGCAAGATTGAGAAAGAATTCGTAAAAAGTTATATTGACAAGAATTACCAAGAACGCTTACTTTATGAATTAGGCTCGTCAAAAAAGAGAGTTAACGCGCTCTCTCGTTTTTCACATAACGCTGAAACTATTCTGAAAAAAAGTGTGAGCAAAAGAATTATTACAAGCGTGGGCGACTTTCAAGAAAAAGACCAAACGGTCTATATAATTTCGTGGGATGAAAAAGACGGGCTAACCATGCCTCTTTCAGATGCTGTACGCTATTTAGAAGCTTCTTATATGTCGGTAATACTGATTGGAAAAGATTTTTCACTTATCAAAGAGGAAGCTGAAAACGGATGTGCTAAAATATTTTATCTTAAATAAAATATACCTTTTGGCTTTACAACCCCCATTTTCGGCATAAAAATATACCTTTTGCCCTCTTGACCCACGTCGAAAGCGTCGTTTGTCTGACGAGAAAATGAGCAAAAATCGCCTTGAAATGGACAAAATTAAGCCGTTTCGAGTGATTTTGAGATAAAAATTCAAAAAATTAGAAGTCGGAGGCCAAGC
>JAZNWM010000269.1:0-5101 GCA_045593345.1 Eubacteriales bacterium | reverse complement strand
ATAACACAAAATACGCCATCTGTCAACTATATTAGTACAAATAATCAACCAATTTAGGACATAATTGTTATAAACTAAAATATAGTTAAATAAACCGGAGGATAAAAAATGGTTGACTTTGGTAAAAGATTAAAGGAATTAAGAATTAAGGAAGGCTTGACACAGCAACAGCTGGCGGACAAATTGAGGATTACAAAATCGGTAGTTAGCTACTATGAGCTTCAGGAACGTTACCCGTCTCCCGAAGTGTTGACTAAATTAGCACTTGTTTTTCATGTAACGACGGATTATCTTCTCGGACTTGAACGCTGCGAAACGGTTGACCTTACAGGACTTGATGAGGAGGATATTATTACGGTTCGTCGCCTTGTGGCATCCCTGCGTCAGAAAAATCTGTCCCGCAAGGATTAACCACCATTTGATAAAGTTAATGATTTTTTGATGTGTTTTTTACCCAAAAACTATATAAACTAGAAGGTCACTCGGCAGCTGGAATACTGATCAGCGTTTTAAAATACCTTTTATGATGGTGAAGCAGTTAATAATATTTTCTACCGAGACGTGACGTTGAACCTATAATAAAGACTCAATACTTGGTCTTTTTTGCCTGTTTTTCGTAAACAATTATTTACGATAAAAGTTTGGTATGGTTTGACCAATTCTTAAAAAAGTTTCAAAAAAATAATTTTTTTCTTAAAAAAACGAGAAAAAGTTTTAATTTTTGCTGAAAAAACATTAAAAAAAGAAATTCTTACCCCAAAAACCGAAAATGATTCGATTTATTTTTGGTTTTTTGCTTTATTTACTAAAAAAAGAAAAAAACGCTCCCTTTTTTATTCGGGAGCGTTTTCTTATATCCGGAGTGCTTGCTATAAATTTCAGGCTTATTCGTATAAGGGATACTTTTTGCAAAGTGCCTCAACACGCTTTTTTGCCTCGGAATAATTGAGATCAAAATTCTTAAGAGTCATAGCGATGATCTTCGCCACCTCCGCCATATCCTCCTTGGTAAATCCGCGTGTCGTTACCGCCGCCGTTCCAAGTCTGATACCGCTTGTAACGAAGGGGCTCTTCTCATCGTAGGGGATGGCATTCTTGTTGCAGGTTACTCCAACCTCGTCGAGAAGATGCTCGGCCTCCTTGCCTGTATCAACCTTCATTCCCGTAAGGTCGACCAGCATCAGATGGTTGTCCGTACCGCCCGATACAAGCTTGAAGCCCTCCTTGATCAGTCCGTCGGCAAGGGCTGCACAGTTTTCGACGATTCGTCCCGCGTATTCCTTGAATTCGGGCTTCAACGCCTCGCCGAAGCAGACCGCCTTTGCGGCAATAGTGTGCATCAGAGGGCCGCCTTGGGTTCCGGGGAATATTGCTTTATCGATTTTCTTGGCTATTTCCTCATCATTTGACAGGATCAGACCGCCTCTTGGGCCGCGAAGCGTCTTGTGTGTGGTTGTGGTGGTCACGTGAGCGTAGGGAACGGGCGAGGGATGTACTCCTGCCGCAACAAGTCCCGCAATATGAGCCATATCAACCATCAGATATGCTCCTACCTCGTCAGCGATCTCGCGGAATTTCTTGAAATCTATAAGTCTGGGGTATGCCGAAGCACCTGCCAGAATCAGTCTTGGCTTACATTCAAGGGCAAGACGCCTTACCTCATCATAATCAATCACACCGCCATCGCGAGTAACACCGTAGGGTACGATGCTCCAGTATTTTCCCGAAATATTAACGGGCGAGCCGTGGCTGAGGTGACCGCCGTGTGCAAGATTCATAGACAGCACCGTGTCACCAGGCTGAAGCAGGGCGAAGAACACCGCCATATTAGCCTGTGCACCCGAATGGGGCTGTACGTTGGCGTATCCCGCACCGAAAAGCTCCTTTGCACGCTCGATAGCAAGGCTCTCGACCTTGTCCACGTGCTCGCATCCGCCGTAGTAGCGTCTTGCGGGGTAGCCCTCGGCGTACTTGTTGGTAAGGGTGGTACCGTTGGCCTCCATAACGACCTCGCTGACGAAATTTTCGGATGCGATAAGCTCTATTTTGTTTCTCTGCCTCTCGGTCTCCGCCATCACCGCAGAGTAAAGTGCAGGGTCATTTTCTCTAATTAATTTATAATCTCTCATTTTACTTTTCTCCTGTTTTTATGGGCAAAAATCTGGGTTTATCATTGTTTTGTTATATAATCCGCCTTGTTTTTGCGTCTTTCGGCAAGATACGTGCGTCTTACCTCGGTGATAAATTTCTGTACCCGCTCGGACTGATAGTCGCGGTATGTCCAGGGCAGCTTCTGCCATCCGCCCCTCGCCCAGAATAGAGTCAGCTCGGTGTGGATCCCGTCGCTTAATGGGATTCTGAAGCCGGTTGCCTTCGTGGTCGCAAGCATCAGCCTTCCGTGATTTATGAAGCCGGGATCAAGGTTGATCCTCCGTCCGCACTCGCCTGACAGCATAGCCTCGATCTCGTTGGTGCGAAGCTTGATCTCTGCCTGTCGCGAGGGATCGACAAGCTCCTTGAAGCTGTATATACGGCGTAAGCCCTCGCCGCCTATCTCCTCGTCGTAGTAGGTGGAGAACTCCTTCGAGAAGGAAAACTCCTCGCTCACCGCGTCCACCTCGCCGAACTCCTCGACAAGAAGCTTCATCGCGGCATCAAGCACGTCCTTGTCGTGATAGATCACCCCGATTATTAATTTTTCCTTTTCAAACTCGTACACGGCTCCCATTTTATCACCTCTTTTATCTATTATAATAAACTTTTGCCCTTAAGTCAAGCATATAAATAAATAATTTCCCGAGGGGCAAAATAGCTATATGAAATTCACAAAAACCTTTAAAGAATATATTTCCACTCTTGTCAGGAGCCGTTCCGCACGGCTGAACCTGACGCTTATCGCAGGCTCACTTATCAATTTTCTCTATATTGCGGGTAATATTGCCTCGGCCCTTATGTATAACAGCGTATGGTCTGCGACAGTCAGCCTGTATCACCTTATGCTTATAATTATCCGCCTTTACCTCTTTCTCTCGGGCAGGAGGGAGAGCCCTCCTCTTGATAGGCTGCTTCTCCGCGTCGGTATTCTGCTTCTCTTTCTCGACCTCTCCTGTGCCGCCATAATGCTGTATACGGTGGGGCGTGAGAGATATGTCAGCTATTCGGGCTTTATTCTCTTTGCCTTCCTTTCCTTCGCTGTCTACTCTATGACCAGCTCTATCCTCTCAATGAGGAGGCACTCGGGCGAGAATAAGCAGCTTCACTTCGCCGCGAAGAGCCTCTCGCTTTCCACCTCTCTTATGTCGGTATTCAATCTGCAATATTCCATTCTCTCCCTTTTGGGTGCAGGCTCTCACCTTCGCTCGGTAGCTATCCTTGTGGGCGGATTTGCCGTATTTTCGGTAATTCTTTCGCTGTCTATTGGGCTTATCAGACGGGCGTCCAGGCTTTAGATTTGTAGCAAAATTTGACAAAAAGCGTATAATGCTTATAGCGTCGGTCGGGATAAAACCCGTCTACCGATGCAAAAATCAAAAGGAAAGCTATAAATAATGGATAAGAACGAAAACGGATATCCCGGCGGCAGCGTGGGCGGCGTCACCGATATGGATGGCTGCGGTAACGGTTGTGGAAACGGCTGCGGTAACGGCTGTGGCTGTGGAAACGGAAACGGCGGCAGCGTGGGTGGCGTAGGTACAAATCACACCTGCGGCGGCAGGGGAGATTGCCTTGACAGGATGCCTCTCGCATACGTCTATGCACCCGACCAGACCTTCCGTATGCTCTATTCGGCAAACGATGCCTTGAGCCACGGCACGCTCTTTGAGGAGCTTTATAAGCCTATGGAGGTGTACGGCCGTGAATAGAGCGAGAAATACAACTAACAACCGCGTCGGCGGTATGCCCGACAACCGTATGAACGGCGGCAATATAAACAATATGAACGGCGGCACCCCGGGTGGCAGAAATGCCAACGGCGGCAGACTTACGGGCAGTCTCCAGGATCAGATAAGGGCTCTCTGCTTTGTCAAGACCGAGCTGGAGCTTTATCTCGATACCCATCCTAAATGTCGCACCGCACTTGACTATTATTATTTGACCGTAGAGGAGCTGAAAAGGCTTACCGAGCAGTATGAGAATACCACAGGTCCCCTTACGGCTATGGGAAACGTCAGCACTACCGAATGGAATTGGGTAGATGGCCCTTGGCCCTGGCAGCAGGCAGGCGACTTTGCGAGAGAGGGAGAGGAGGATTAATATATGTGGATATATCAGAAGCAGCTTCAGCATCCCGTAAAGATTGCAAGACCTAACCCTCGCCTTGCAAGTATTATAATTACCGCCCTCGGCGGCCCCGACGGCGAGACCGGTGCAGCAATGCGATACCTTAACCAGCGTTATACGATGCCCGACGGCAGGGTAGTGGGCATTTTAACCGACGTGGGTACCGAGGAAATGGGGCATCAGGAGATGGTATCAAGCATAGTCTATCAGCTCACCCGCAACCTTACACCCGACGAGATCATAGCGGGCGGATTTGATAAGTATTACGTTGACCACGGTGCAGGCATCTTTCCCGCATCGGCATCGGGCGTCCCCTTTAACGCTATGGCTATCGCCTCTAAGGAGGATTCCCTCGCCAGCATTCACGAGGACCTCGCCGCCGAGCAGAAGGCCCGTGCGATGTACGATAACATCCTTCGTCTCTCCGACGATCCCGACGTCAACGACGCCATTCGCTTCCTCCGTCAGCGTGAGGTCGTCCACTTCCAACGCTTCGGCGAAGCTATGGAGATTTTGAAAGACAAGAAATTCTAAATAAGCCTCCCTTGTGTAAAGGGAGGTGCTGAACGAATGTGAAGCGGAGGGATTGTGACAATCCCCCAGTCACCTTTGGTGCCAGCCCCCTTTACACAAAGGGGCCTTTATATCAAAGGGCGGTTTGAGAAATCAGATCTAACTCTCGAAACATAGTTTGCCGCTCGGGATAATATTTGTGCTAATTTCACTTTTTGTGCTAAATGTACGTTTCATATCCTCGCAAGGCAATGTTTCGCATATCTTCACAGGGCAAGCCCTGATTGATCTGCTTCTTGTTTCTTCG
>JAZNWM010000268.1:0-7939 GCA_045593345.1 Eubacteriales bacterium | reverse complement strand
ATACGTTTGGCAGAGATGAGCCGAACGAGAGCAGAGCTATTATGTTATCTGCTCCGTATTTCTCCTTTATTGCTGAGAAAGAGAGAACTGTTTTTCCGTGAAAGCTATGACCGCGGACAAATCCGTCGCTGGCAAAGAAATCGGATATCTCTATTCCGTATTTCTCGCAGACAGCCAATATCTTGTCGGCGCCGTTTCCCATCCCGTACATAACTATCGTTTTCTTTGAGGAAGCAAGATAATTCCATAGGTCGATATTCGGGATTCTTTCCAAAAAATTCATACTTCCTCCTTGACGGTCATTTTTGAGTGTGGTATAATATGGTATAAAGTAATTTTATCATACAAGAGAGGAAAAATCAAGATGGATTGCTTATTCTGTAAAATTATAGAAGGGGTCATTCCTTCAAAAAAGGTATACGAGGATGATATGTGCTATGCCTTCCACGACATCGCTCCCCAGGCCCCCGTACACGTTATCGTTATTCCAAAGGAGCATATTGCATCGGCGGATGAGATAGGCTCCGACAATTCAAAATACGTTGCGGCAATTTTCACCGCTATTCCAAGAATCGCAGCAGATTTGGGTCTTGAAAGGGGTTATCGCGTAATTACCAATATAGGCGAGGACGGAGCCCAGAGCATAAAGCATCTGCATTTCCATATTCTCGGCGGCAAAAGGCTCTCCGAAAATATTGTGTAAGAAAAAAATAAAAAGCAGGGCAATAGCCCTGCTTTTTATATTGGCGATATAAGGAATCAGTTAACCTTTTCCTTAACCTTTGCCGCCTTACCAACTCTGTCGCGAAGGTAGTAAAGCTTAGCACGGCGAACCTTAGCCTCGCGGAATACTACAACCTTCTCTACGTTGGGAGAATGAAGGGGGAAGGTCTTCTCTACGCCTACGCCGTAAGAAACACGTCTTACAGTAAAGGTCTCGGAGATGCCGCCACCGTGTCTTGCAATAACGGTACCCTCGAACATCTGAATTCTTTCCTTCTCACCCTCGACGATCTTAACGTAAACCTTTACGCCGTCGCCGATACCGAACTTGGGAACGTCGGTCTTAAGCTGCTCACTTACAAAAGCCTGGATCTTTTCCATTTTTGGGCCTCCTTATAACTTCGGACGTTCGTACAGAGCATCGCAGAGGACCGTCCTGATAATATTACTGTCCTGCCAATGGGCATAAATCACCCTATAGGCATAATCACAGATGTAGTCATTATATCACAAGCTTTTCAAAAAATCAAGTGGTTTTTACAATATTTTCATATTTTTTTATTTTGGGGTTGAAATGCTCACTTTTGCGTGGTAAAATAGTGACAAATCCTATTTGTGAGGTAAATTATGAAGCTGCTTATTGCATCCGATATTCACGGTGATCTCACCGCCGCAGAACAGGTGATCTCTTTCTTTAAGAAAGAGAAATGCGATAAAATATTACTGCTTGGCGACCTGCTCTACTTCGGTCCGAGGAACTATCTGACCGAGTCATATAACCCTCAGGGTGTTATCAAGCTTTTGAACGAAAACAAGAGCCACATTCTTGCCGTTCGGGGCAACTGTGACGCAGAGGTTGACCAGATGGTGCTTGAGTTTCCTATAATGGCGGATTATTGCTATCTTTCACTGGACGGTCTTTCTGTCTTTGCCACCCACGGTCATCATCATAACACCACCACTCCCCCACCCTTACGCAAGGGTGAAATTCTGCTTCACGGACACACCCACGTCCTTAAGCTTGAGGAGTTTGGAGATGAGAATTTTTATCTCAACCCAGGCTCTACCACCTACCCCAAGGAGGGCAATCCGAGAACCTATATGATCTACGAGAACAGATGCTTCACCGTAAAGGATTTTGACGGCAAAATCATTCTGACCAAGCATTTTTAAACCACAGCCCGCTTATGCGGGCTTTTTTAACGGAAAACGGCGGTAGGAATATAATATCAAAGTAAATTGAAAGGAGTTTTTTTTATGAGTTCCTACGCTTATTATAACGGAAAATTCGGAAGGCGGGAGGATATCGCGATTCCCCTGTCCGACAGAACAATATTCTTCGGCGATGCCGTATACGATGCGGCAATTGGCTCTTACGACAGAATTCTCTGGGAGGGCGAGCATATTGACAGATTTCTTTATAACGCCGAAAGAATCGGCATTTGCCACAGCCTTAACAAGAGGCATCTGTCACAGCTTCTTCGCGAAATTGCCGTAAAATCAATGCTGGAGGAGTGCCATTTTTTGTATTTTCAGCTGTCGCGAAATCTACCTGAGAGAAATCATTCGGCAACGGGCTGCGGCTCAAATCTGCTGATTTGTATTGACCCTATTGATATTTTACCCCCACTACGCCCCTTGCGGCTTGTGACGGCAGAGGATGTGCGATACGGATTTTGCGATATAAAAACGGTAAATCTCCTACCCGCCGTTCTGTCAATGACAGTGGCTGAAGGGGCGGGCTGTGACGAGGCGGTGTTCATAAGGGACGGTATCGTCACAGAATGCTCAAAATCAAATATTTCAATATTAAAATGCGGCAGAATTATCACTCATCCTAAAACAAACAGAATTCTGCCCGGAATTGCCAGAGAGCATTTGCTCTCCTGTGCGATAGATATAGGACTTAAGATTGAGGAACGTGAATTTACAAAAGAGGAGCTGTTCTCGGCTGATGAAATACTCGTCACCAGCACAACAAAGCTATGCCGGAGAGTATGTGAAATAGATGGCACTCCCGTCGGTGACAAATCCCCCGAAATAGCTGTTGAGCTATGTGGGCTTATGTACCGCGAATTTACTGATTTTTGCATAAAATAATCCTTAATATAATTGTAATGCTTGTTTGCCATTTACTTCTTTTTACCCCGATTCTGAAAGCAAAATAAAAGATTATTCGGTATATTTTTGTAAAAAAGCGACACTTTGACAATTTTTTCACTAATTTCCCGATTTTCCTCTTGATTTTTTTAAATATTTATGTTATAATCTCATAGATTATTTTATTAATGCGTTTTACGCACTCAAATAAGGAGGAAATAATATGCTTAAAAAGCTTTCCACGATTCCCTTCCAGGGAACACCGGAGCAGGAAGAGCAGCTTACCCGCGTAATTGAAAAATACAAGGGTGACAAGAGCCGTCTTATGGCAGTAATGCAGGAGGCTCAGGGAATATACGGTTATCTTCCCATCGAGGTACAGAACAAGATTGCCGAGGGTATGGACGTACCGCTTGAGAAGGTGTACGGCGTTGCTACCTTCTACGCACAGTTCTCTCTCTCTCCCAAGGGCGAGCATCACGTATCGGTTTGTCTTGGTACAGCCTGCTACGTAAAGGGCTCGGGAGCCATCTACGATAAGTTCCAGGAGCTTCTCGGTATCGGCGGAGACGAATGCACCCCCGACAGAAAGTTCTCTCTTACCGCATCCCGTTGCATCGGTGCCTGCGGTCTTGCTCCCGTTCTTACGGTTAACGAGGACGTTTACGGCAGACTTACCGCCGACGACGTTAAGGGAATCATCGAAAAATACGTATAAATCCCCTACAATCTTTTATCAGGATAGGAAAAAACAATGAAGATTTCAAAAATGCAAGAGCTGCTTTCCGCTAAGGTTCTTTGCGGCGAGGAATTTCTCGGCAGACACGTATATTCTGCTTGCGGATGCGATCTGATGAGCGACGTGCTTGCCTTCGCAAAGGATCAGGCTGTGCTTCTCACAGGTCTGGTCAACACCCAGGTTGTAAGAACCGCACTTATGATGGATATGAACTGTATCGTTTTCGTACGTTCAAAAATGCCCGGCGAAGACATTATCAAGCTTGCACAGGAGCACGAGCTGGTGATATTAAGCACCGATAAGCCTCTTTACGTATCCTGCGGACTGCTTTACACGAATGGCCTTGCGGGATCTAAAGAGGTCCGACATGGGTGAGAATTTAGTTTTTCGTTTTGAAGTCTTAGGAAGTGATTTCACCTCTGCAGGTCAGGCATCGGTTCAGGTCAAGAAGAACCTGCGTCAGCTTGGACTTCCCCCCGAGGTAATCAGGCGGGTTTCCATCGCTATGTACGAGGGTGAGATCAATATGGTAATCCACGCGGGCGGCGGTATTGCCGAGGTAATAGTGACCGAGGAATACATAGAAATAATCCTTGAGGATACAGGCCCGGGTATCGCTGATATTCCGCGTGCAATGGAGGCAGGATATTCTACCGCATCCGATACTATCCGTTCACTTGGCTTCGGTGCGGGAATGGGTCTGCCCAATATGAAAAAGAATACAGATTCAATGATAATCACATCGACGGTTGGCGTCGGAACCCGCATTGAAATGCGTGTAATGCTTTAAGGAGGACTTATTATGAAGCCCTACGAACATTCTGTTCTGCTCGATCCGACAAAGTGCACCGGCTGTACTACTTGTATGCGTCACTGTCCCACCGAGGCCATCAGGATCAAGGACGGACGTGCAGTGATCACGTCTGCGAGATGCATTGACTGTGGCGAGTGTATCAGACACTGTGAGAACGGTGCAAAGCGTGCGGTAAGTGACAAGCTGTCTGATATGGACTGCTTCAAGTGGAAGATAGCTCTTCCCGCCCCCTCGCTGTACGGACAGTTTGACAACCTTGACGATATAGATTACGTTCTGAACGGTCTTTTGAAGATCGGCTTTGACGAGGTATACGAGGTTGCGAAGGCTGCCGAGCTTGTTTCCGCCTACACGAGAGTATATCTTGAAACCGAGGGTGTTAAGAAGCCTGCTATCAGCTCTGCCTGTCCCGTTGTAATGCGACTAATCTCGCTTCGCTTCCCTTCTCTTGAGGATAACATCATTCATATGCTTCCGCCTATGGAGGTTGCGGCAATTCTCGCGAGGAAGAAGGCGGCAGAGGAGCATCCCGAGCTTTGTCCCGAGGAAATCGGCGTATGCTTTATTACCCCCTGTCCTGCGAAGGTAAGCTACGTTAAAAACGGATTTGCTGGCTATAAGAGTGCCGTTGACCGCGTAATATCCATAAGTGACATATACTTCCAGCTTATCGGTGAGATGAGTATGGACGATCAGCTTGAGGATATAACCGAAACGGGTAGAATCGGCATTGGCTGGGCAAAATCGGGGGGCGAGGCAACCGCTATATTTAATGAAGATTACCTTGCGGCAGACGGAATTGAAAACGTTATTCACGTTCTCGACCAGATAGAGAACGGAAATATACCTCCCCTTGAGTTTATTGAGCTTAATGCCTGCACACGCGGATGCGTCGGCGGTGTGCTTACAATGCAGAATCCCTTTATTGCCGAGGCAAGACTTCATTCGCTCAGAAGGTATCTTCCGGTTTCGCGAAACACACCCCCGTCCGGCTCAAGCTATATCCCCGATGAGTATCTCTTCGAGGAGCTTCCCGAATACGATCCCATCAGCCGTCTTGGCAGCAGCATTGCCGAATCTATGCGTATGATGGCTGATATTCAGAAATTCAAATCAACCCTTCCCGGCATTGACTGCGGCTCCTGCGGAGCACCTACCTGCAGAGCCTTTGCCGAGGACGTTATCAAAAAAACTGCTTGTCCCGAGGACTGTCGGCTCAGAGAGGTCTGGCAGGAAAAGGACGGAAAGGCACAAGTATGACCGTAGAGGCTTTCGCAAAGGAAATCGGCTCCAAGGCTCTTTGTATTCCCTGTCCCGATAAGGAAATTAACGGCGTGTATATGGGCGACCTTCTCAGCTGGGTTATGGGCAGAGCCGAGCAAAACAACGTTTGGATAACAATTATGACAAACGTTAATACAGTGGCGGTGGCAACCCTTGTGGACGTCGCCTGCATCCTGCTTTGCGAGGGTGTGACGCCTGACGAGGGCGTGCTTGAGATAGCCGAGAGTAAGGGAGTGAATATTCTCTCCACCGAGCTGTCAGCCTACGAGGCCTCTGTACGTATCTCGGAGCTTGTGAAGTGAGACGCTATTATTACGATCTTCACGTCCACTCCTGCCTTTCGCCCTGCGGTGACGAGGACAACACGCCAAATAACATAGCCGGTATGGCAAAGCTGTGCGGAATTGATATTCTGGCACTTACAGACCATAACAGCACGAAGAACTGCCCTGCCTTCTTTGAGGCGGCAGGAAAATACGGAATTATTCCAATCGCGGGAATGGAGCTTACTACGGCGGAGGATATCCACGTGGTCTGCCTTTTTGAAAATCTATCCGATGCCCTACGCTTTGACGAATATATCGACGGCTGTCGCGTGAAGTTTCAGAACAAGCCCGAGATATTCGGCAGCCAGCAGATCCTCGACGGAGAGGACAGGCTTATAGGTGAGGTTGACGACCTCCTTATCAGTGCGAGCTCGGTTTCCATCGATCAGGTGTCAGGACTTGTTAAGCGGTACGGTGGCGTATGCTACCCTGCCCATATTGACAGAGATTCCAACGGTATCATAGCCGTTCTCGGAACGCTTCCGCCCGACTTAAGCTTTGATTATTACGAGCTTCACGACGGAGAGAGGCGGGAGGAATTTTCAAAAAAATATTCTATACCCAAAAACAGATTTATAATTGACTCAGACGCCCACTATCTTACCGATATGAGAGATAAGGATTGCTATTTCGAGCTTGACTGCGAGGAGAATGCAGAGTCGGTAAGGGCGGCGTTGTTTGAGCTTCTCAGGAGGCCTCTTTTATGAAGGAGCTTTCGCTAAATATACTCGATATCGTAGAAAACTCAACAAAAGCTAAGGCAGAATTAGTTGAGATAGAAATTATTGAGGAAAATGACAGCTTAACCATCAATATTACCGATGACGGAAGCGGAATGACAGAGGAGACTCTTCGATCTGTTTCGGATCCATTTTATACCACTCGCACCACGCGTAAGGTTGGAATGGGAATTCCTCTGTTCAGATTTGCTGCCGAGCAAACGGGCGGTAGCCTGACTATCACGTCAAGGTATGTTGATGAGAGCCCTGCCGACCACGGCACTACCGTTTCGGCTCGCTTTGATAAAACACATATAGATTTCACTCCGCTCGGTGATATTATCTCCACGGTAGTGACGCTGATACAGGGACATCCCGACGTGGATTTTCTCTTCACCCACCGCCTGCCCGACAGGACGGTAGTGCTTGACACAAGAGAGCTACGTGCGGTGCTTGAGGACGTTCCCCTTGACACCTTTGAGGTTCTGGTCTGGGTAAAGGACAGCCTCAAGGAGCAATACAGCTAAAAAATTAAAAATTATATATATCCCAGAAAGGAAACACAAAATGAAATCTTTGGCTGAACTTCAGGCAATCAAAGACAGAATGAAGAACAAAATCGTTCTGCGTGAGGGCAGCGGTGATATTCGCGTAGTCGTTGGAATGGCTACCTGCGGAATTGCTGCAGGTGCCCGTCCGGTTCTCAACGCCTTTGTTGAGGAGGTAAATAACGCAGGCCTTAACGACAAGGTTACCGTTTCGCAGACGGGTTGTGTTGGCTACTGCCAGCTCGAGCCTATCGTTGAGATCCACGAGTCAGGTAAGGAAAAGATTACCTACATCCATATGACCGCCGACAAGGCACGCGAGGTCGTTGAAAAGCACTTAAAGGGCGGCAAGGTAGTATCTGAATACACCGTGTCCGACGACAACTGATAGGAGGTTAACGCAATTATGATTCGTGCTCACGTTTTGATTTGCGGCGGTACAGGCTGTACCTCCTCAGGCAGTAAGACTCTTCAGGAGGCTTTTAACAGCAGCCTTGAGAAGTTCGGCCTTACCGAAGAAATAAAAATGGTTCAGACGGGCTGCTTTGGTCTTTGTGCCCTTGGCCCCATCGTTATCGTATACCCTGAAGGCGCTTTCTACTCGATGGTTTCAGTAGATGATGTTCCTGAGATCGTTTCAGAGCATCTTGTAAAGGGAAGAATTGTTACTCGTCTTCTTTATCAGG